>CBDUAS010000237.1:0-6375 GCA_965365185.1 uncultured bacterium
TATATTTAGTGGGTCATCACCTGGCCAGGCACAGCGTTTCTTATTTTCCATATTTGATTTACTCCGATCCAGAACCATTAGTTTGACGATGGTACCAATCATCATCGGTCTGTGGGGTATAACGGCCGTCTGTGCCATCTGGTCCAATATCCTGGATCCAATAATTGGGCAGGTTCATCATTTCTGCAATCCGCTGGCTGCTCGCACTGGCCAGCGGCCGTCGGGTCCGACCCACGATTGCGACCCTCGATGCCTGAGCTTCCCGACGTCACCGTCTACATCGAGAGCCTGGAACGGCGTCTCAGCGGGCACGTGCTCGAACGCATTCGCGTGCAAAGCCCTTTCCTGGTGCGCACCTACGATCCGCCGCTGCACGCGGCCGAGGGGAAAACGGTCACGGGATTCCGGCGTATGGGCAAGCGCATCGTCTGGGAGCTCGACGAAAACCTGTTCCTGGTGTTTCACCTGATGATCGCCGGGCGGTTTCGCTGGCGGGATCGGGGCGCGAAGCTGCCGGGCCGAAACGGCCTGGCGGCGTTCGATTTTCCCGTTGGATCGCTCCTGATGACCGAGGCGTCGTCGAAGAAGCGCGCTTCCCTGCACGTTGTTCGTGGAGAGGACGCCCTCGCTGCGCACGACCCCGGCGGACTCGAGATCCTCGGCAGCTCCCGGGAGGACTTCGCTGCCCGCCTGCGCAGCCGCAATCACACGCTGAAGCGCGCGCTCACCTCGCCGGGGCTGTTGTCGGGAATCGGCAACGCCTTCTCCGACGATATCCTGCACGCCGCCGGGCTGTCGCCGCTGAAGTGGACCTCGCGCATGTCCGATGAAGAGTTCGAGCGGCTCCACGACGCCGCCGTGAAGACCATGAAGCACTGGATCCGGATAATGCGCCAAGAGGTCGGGGAGGGATTCCCGGAGAAGGTCACCGCGTTCAAGAAGGGAATGGCGGTTCACGGTCGCTACAAGAAGCCGTGCCCGCGCTGCGGCGCTCCCGTGCAGCGAATCGTGTACGCCACCAACGAGACCAACTACTGCGCCCCCTGCCAGACCGACGGGAAGATCCTCGCTGACCGCGTGTTGTCGCGGCTCATGCGCGGCGACTGGCCGCGAACACTCGACGAATGGGAAGAGCGCATGGGCTGATGGCCCGCGGCGGCGGGTAGGTCAAATCCTGCTAATGTGCCCGGATGGCAGCCGATCGAGCCCCTCGCCCACGCCTTCCACCCAGCAAAGCCTGGCCGCTGATCAAGCGGTTTTGGCCTTGGGTACGACCGCACATGCGGTACGTGTGGGCAATGATGGCGCTGCTTCTGGTTAGCACCCCCCTGCCCCTCGTCTCTCCGCTGATCGTGCGCCGGGTGGTCGACGACGCCGTCCAGAGCTCCGACCAGGGTGACATCTTCTTCTGGGGCGGTGTGCTCGTGGGAATGACGCTCATGAGCGTGGCCTTCGCTCTCGCCATCGGCTACTGCACGACGCTGTTTCATACCAAGGTCGTGCGCGACATCCGCCTCGATCTGTACTTCCACATGCAGCGCCTGTCGTACCGCTACTACGCCGACAAAGAGGCGGGCTATCTGATGTCGCGGCAGACCGACGACGTCGGCAACCTGAGCGGCGTCATGGCGGACTCGTTCGCTACCGGCGCCGTGGACCTGGTGCGCGGCTTCGGCTATGCCGGGATGATCTTCTACGTCGAATGGCGCATGGCCCTCGGCGGGCTGGTTCTGGTGGTACTGACATTCGGCTTCCAGTACGCCATCTCGGGCACCATGCGTAAGCTGGCGCGGCTGACGCGCGAGAAATGGACCGAAGTATCGAAGGCGCTGCACCAGGGGATCTCGGGCTATTCGCTGGTGCTGGCAACCTCCTCCGAGCGGCACGAGGCACGCCGCTTCGCCCATGTGCTGCACGACAGTGTCCGCGCCAACGTGCGCCAGGACATGTTCTTCTTGTTGACGCGCAACGTCTTCCGGCTCATCGGCGGGGTGGCGCCGACAATCATCGTGCTCGCCGGCGTTTACCTGATCGTTACCAGCGAGCTCACCGTCGGCGGCCTGTTCGCCTTCTTCATGTACTTGATGCAGATGTTTGGCGCCTTCAGCACGGTGGCCAACATCAACCCGCGGATGCAGAGCTCGCTGGCCTCTCTCGAGCGCATCTACGAGGTCCTGGACACCGAGCCCGAGGTTCTCTCCACGATCAGCGGCGAGAGACCCACGAACATCGAGGGCTCGGTGGTCTTCGAGAATGTCGGCTTCGAATACCAGCCCGAGCGGCCCGTGCTCCGCGACATCCGGCTCGACGTGCCGGCGCGGGCAATGGTCGCGCTGGTGGGGCCGTCGGGCGCCGGCAAGACCACCCTGGCGCACTTGCTGTCGCGCTTCTTCGATCCCACCAGCGGCAGAGTGCTCGTCGACGGCCGCGACCTGAAGGATCTCGACCTACGCTGGTATCGAAAACACATCGGGTTGGTGCCGCAGGAAATCTTCCTGTTCGACCGAACGGTGCGCGAGAACATAACCTACGGCACCCGGGACGCGGGTTTGGACGATGTCCGGGAGGCCGCCAGGGCGGCCAACGCTCTCGAGTTCATCGAACAGATGCCGGAAGGATTCGACACCATGATCGGCGAGCGCGGCGTCAAGCTCTCCGGCGGCCAGCGACAGCGGCTGGCGATCGCCCGTGAGATCCTCCGCGATCCGGCAATCCTGGTGCTCGACGAGGCCACCTCGTCGTTGGACTCCGAGACCGAGGCGCTCATTCAGGAGGCTTTGGGAGTGTTGCTCGCGAACCGCACGTCGTTCGTCATCGCCCACCGGCTCTCGACGGTCGTGCGCGCCGACACGATCGTGGTGCTCGAGGACGGCCGCATCGTCGAGCGTGGCCCACACGCCCGGCTGCTCGATCACAACGGCCTCTACGCGCGGTTGTATCAGTCCCAGTTTCGCGACACTTGAGGGGCGGGCGGAGAAACACTCGGTGACGGCGTTGCGCTTGTTCGGCCGGCCTCCGACGTACGGGTTGTACGCCTCCGGCCGTCCTCTCGGCGCGCGCCCGGTCCCCGCGCGTTTCTCCGCCCGCCCTACCCGGGAGATGGCAGACCTGCGGTCGACGACACCGCAGGGATGGCCGAGCAAGCGCCGCACCGTCACCATACGACTGTCGCGTAGGCGAAGAGGAATCCCAGGGCTACGCGGAGCCGGCTACCTGCCGCCCAGGACGTTGCCGATGATGCCGCCGATGTCGCCGCGGCCGCCGCTGGCGGTGTGCGCCGTCGGCAGGCGCGGGATGAGCCAGTCGAGAAACGCCTGATTGGAGCGGGTCTGCAGCCAGACGTCGCCGCTTCCGGAAAACTCGCACACCAGGCCCTCACCACTGATCAGCGAGGTGAACAGCCCCGACACCTTCTTGACCTTCCACTGCACGGTTCGCTCGAACGCCACCACGTGACCGGTGTCGATGATGAGGTCGTTGCGCCCGTCCAGTGTGATCTTGTGAATGGCTCCGAAGGAGCTGATCAGAGCCTCGCCCGAACCCTTCAGGTGCAACAGGAACAGGCCTTCCGAGGAAAAGAACGACGTCGCTCCGCCGAACTTGGTGTCGATGTCGATGCCCGTTTCTCCCGCCAGAAACGAACCGGACTGTACGAACATCTCGCCGTTGACCGGAACGGTCTCGATGTCGCCCGGCAGGCTGGGCGCGAAGGTGATCTGTCCCGGCGCACCCTGGGCGGTGAAGGTGTTCACGAAGAAGGACTCGCCGCCGAGCACCTTGCGCATCGCCGACTTCAGCAGCCCCCCCTGCAGGCCGCTTTCGACGTGGAGATTGGCGCTCATCGACACCATCGCGCCGGTTTCAGCCTGCACGCTCTCGCCGGCGGCGAGCTCGACGATTCCGAGAGCATAGGAAGGGCGGTGCTGGACGTCTATCTGCATGGGAGCGCTCCTGTCTTCACGGTCCTGCGTCAGGTCAAGGTGCCGGGCGGCGAAGCCAGTCGAACACGACGAACGACTGCCCGGCGACCGCTATCGTACCGCTGCGCTGACGGCCGGTAGCGTTCGCCTCTACCGTATACGACACGACGCCGGAGCCGGTTCCCTTGTCGTTGGCCAGCGAGATCCAGTCCACCTGGGCACGGGCCGTCCAGGCGCAATCGTCGCGGGTGGTCACCGTGATGCGTCCTACACCGCCGATCATGTAGAAGTTCTCGCTGGCGGGGCTGATCTCATACACACAATCGTTGGCCGCCGCTTGTGTGACGACAACCTCCTTACCGGCCACGTGGAGCGTCCCGGACCGGGGCGCGCCGGTGGCATTGGGAGCAACCGTGAACTGCACCTCATCGCTACCAGCGACCGCGTTCGGCGTAGTCAGCGTGATCCAGGGCGCCTGGCTGAAGGCAAGCCAGGCGCAGCCAGCAGGCGTCGTGACCGCAAAACTGTCCATCGCCGTACCGGAACCCAGCGCGCGGCTGTCGGGAAACACCAGCGAAAGGCAATACTTGGTAACGAAGGCGTCTTGCGGCCCGCGCAGCTCCGGCTGTACCGGGTTGAAGGTGGGGAAGTCCGACGAGCTCGTCTGCCCGACCACGTATGCGCTGCCGGCCCCGTCCACGGCGATGCCGACTCCCGCGTCGCTGCCGCCGCCGCCGGAGAACGTCGAATAGGTGAGCGACGCACCGCGATCGTCGAGGCGGGCGACGAACACGTCGGCTCCGCCACCGAAAAACGGCTGTAGCGAGTCGACGACCGGAAAGTCGGGCGAGGCGGTCATACCGGTGATGTGGACGTTGCCGGAGCCATCCACGGCGATGCCGCCGCCGAGGAACGTCGAATAGACGAGAGATCCGTCACCGGCGGTCAACTTCGTCACGAACACGTCCGCGCCGCCTCCGAGCAGGCGCTGAATCGGCGCATAGGTCGGGAAGTCCCCGGACTCGGTCTGCCCGGTGACGTACGCGGCCCCGGTTGCGTCGACGGCGATGGCCAGACCGACGTCAGCACCCGTGCCCCCGAGAGTCGTGGCGAACGCCATCGAACCGGCGATGTCGAAGCGAACGACGAAGGCGTCATTGCCCCCGCCAGCGGCATCCTGCACGGCGCTCACCGCGGGGAAATCCGCTGCGTCCGTGGCACCGGTGACCCAGGTGTTTCCCGCCGCGTCCACGGCGACGGCAAAGGCCGCGTCGGTACCTGACGCCCCTCCGAGAAAGGTGGAAAACACCGTTCTTCCGGCGTTCGGATCCAGCCTTACGATGAAGGCGTCGCTTTCCCCGCCCAGCAGCCGCTGGGCTGCGTTGACCGTGGGGAAATCTTCGGACGCGGTCGTACCGACGAGATGCACCTGACCGTCGGCGTCGACCGCGATTGCCGCGCCCGACTCCATCGACTCACCACCGACATAAGCTGCAAATGCGACGGCGGTCCCGGTGGCGCTCAGGCGCGCGACGAAGGCGTCGAGCGGGCCGCGTAGAGCGCCCGCAGATACCGGGAAATCAACCGAGGCAGTCTGCCCGGTGAGCCATATCGAGCCGTCATCGGCAACCGCCACCCCTCCTGCTCGGTCCATGCCGGTACCGCCGAGGAAAGTGGTGAATTCCAGGCGAGCACCAGCCGGGTCGAACTTTGCGACGAACACGTCGACGTCACCGGCTATCGACTCCGCCAGTGCGCCGTCGGCGGTCGCCGACGGCACGATCGGAAAGTCCTCGGAGGCGGTGGTCCCGACGACGACGACACCGCCGTCTGGAGCCAGAGCAATCCGCGGCAGCTCCTCCGAGGCAATCCCACCCAGGTAGCTGGAAAAGCCGATTGCCGGGTCGATCACCAACTCGCGGCAGGGATCGTACGCACCGATTTCGAAGCTCACCTCCGCCGCGCCGGGGAGCAGCACGAACCCACCGTCGACGTATCGACGTGCCCGGCCGCGGCCCTGGTAAAGAACGGGAGCACTATGGACGATCCGCCGCTCGCCCAGGCTGACGACCAGGTTTCCGCTTTCGTCGATGGCGAGACCGTCGGCACCCTCGAACCGCAACCTGATCTGCCCCGGATCGGACCCCGGGGCGATGACGAAATCGTACGCAACCAATCCGCCCTGGCCGCGAAATACCCAATCGATGCCGTGGTAGACATCATCCCAGCGAATGGTCTCGTAGCGCGGCACCTCGGTGATCCAGTCGCTGCGATTGGCGCCGCGAAGATAATGGCTGCGGCCCACCGGGGACCCGGCGGGAAGGGGCCCCGCGCCCTCCCGCGCGCCGTCTCCGACGATCCGGAAACCGTGGCGGCCCAACCGTTCGAGCATCTCGTCGAGGTCTTCCACCTCGAAGGTCAGGTGGTGCAGTCCCTCGCCGCGCTTGGCGATGTG
>CBDUAS010000238.1:0-6369 GCA_965365185.1 uncultured bacterium
GGTGAGCTTGAGATGGTAGCTGCGCTCAGCGGTCGTGACCTTGAACGAACGGTTGATAAAGCCGCCGTAATTGAGCACGGACTGCACCTCGACGCTCGTGCCTTCCGGCCACGGTAGCGTACGGATGGTCGGCAGCCGTGCGCTGAGTCGATCTTCGAGGTCTTTCAAGCCGGATCGACCACGGATTCCAGCGGAACGTTCGACTCCGGCGTCGGGTACTGGATCTGCGGGTTTTCGAACACGCCGCCGGCATCGAAGCCTGCCCGAATGTCTTCGAAAGCCTGCGGGAACACCGTCGGATGATAGGAGATCTTGCCAAGATGGGGCCGGCCGCCGAGAGCCCGCATGCGCTCCTCGAAGTCCTTGAACCAGGTGTGCGCGCCGGTGTAGCCGCGCGAGAAGTTGATGCTGAACGAGGCCGTAGGGTCCCACTCGTAGGGGCTGAGATGGCTCGTCGACGGGGCAACGAAGCGGATGTGCACCGGGGCGCTGACGTAGACATTCTGATTCTCGGCCTCCTCGATGCTCGCCTTCAAGGCGTTGAAGCCATCGAGTAGCTTGTCCAGCGGTAACAGGTACTCCATCGTGTGGGTCTTGAGGTGATCGACGGTGGTGTGGGAGACCAGCGGAAGGATCATGTGCGCCGGGTTCTTCCGCTTCTCGCGGCCCTTGAAGATGTCGCGAAAAAACGACCCCGAGCGAAACAGGCCCGGTAGCCCGTCGGGATCCTCGAGCGCCTCTTCTTCCAGCCGCAGAGCGTTCTCCAGCGTCTTCTCGTCACGGTCGGAGTAGTCTCGGATCTCGTCCTGGGGCTCGATCTCGTTACGCGTGATGCGATCGCCGTAGTCCGTGTAAGGGAAATACCAGTACTCCAGGAACAGGTTCTCTTCCAGCCGCTCGGCGATGGCGTCGGGCTCGAAATCCTCGTGGATGTTGCGGATCGTGTCGCGCCGGTGTTTCAGCCAAAGCTGTCGCGCCAGGATGCGTAGGGTAACGGTGTGGATGGCCCCGAGGCGGCCGACCGACACCCTGGCCGCGCGCAGCTCGTCCTCGTCGGTCACCTGACGCACCGTACCGTCGGCGGTGACGATCTCCATGGCAGTGACGTACTCGCCCAACCCGTGCAGCGTCTTGCCCGAGCCGTGGGTGTCGGTTGCCGCCGCACCGACGACCGACTGGCGATCGGTGTCTCCCATGGTGGGCAAGGCGCAATCGTTGTCGTGCAGGAACTCGCCGAGTTCGTGGATGGTGACCCCCGAGCCCACCGTGGCGGTTTCGTCGGCGTGGTTGATCTGCATGCTGTCGAGCTGGTGCATCAGCATCAGGGCCCCGTCGGCGCCGAGCTGACGCCACGAGTGCCCCGGGCCGACGCAGCGGATGCGCCCGTAGGTCGCGGCGGCGTGGGCGACCATTTCCCGGAGCTGCGCCAGGTTGCCGGGCGCGTATATCGGGGTCTCGTAATGAGCGACTTCGCGGGACCAGTTTTCCCAACCGACCATGACGCCTCCCTTCGCCCCTCCGCACGGCGGGCTATCGCCCGCGCACGCCAGGCAGTCGCCCCACGTGCCGGGCAATCGCTGCCGCTAGGCGGGCATTCACCGCCGCGCGGCGGGCAATCACCGCACGCGGCGCGCCTTTGCCCATCGAGGGCTGTTGGTGGTCCCCGGAACGATTCGACGAGTCCGGACAATCTAGCCGATCTGCCCGCGGTTGCTCAAAGGGAAGGTTGACCGCATCACTCCAGGTGCATGCTGAAAGACTCCCGCTAGTTCTTCAGCCCGCGCCACGGGCCCGCGACGCTTTCGTCCCACGAGAACCGTTCGCCGTCCCAGGTCACCTTGCGGAGGTCGGGCATGCGCATGGCCGCCCATTCTTCGTAGCCGAACGTTGACTCGACGTGGTTGAGGAAGAGCGCGATGGCCTGGCCGTGCGAGCTGCACAGAACCGTTTCCTCGGCATGCTCGCTCGCCAGCTCAGTGACGGCGCGCACCATCCTGCGCTGGCATTGCCGGTGCGATTCCAGGTCGTCGATCGACAGATCGAAGTCGTCCCACAGGCGCTTGACGTGCGCGGCGAAGTCATCCACCCAGATCTCGATCCCCTCCGCCTCGCGCAGGTCTTGGTGTACGCGGAGCCCGAGCCCCGCCGCGCGGGTGAACGGCTCGATGGTTTCGATCGTGCGCCTCCTGGGACTCGAATAGACGTGATCGATTCCGAGGGTGGCGAGCCGATCCGCCAGCCGCCGTGCCTGCGCGGATCCCTCTTTCGCCAGCGGCCAGTCCCAGGCGGGTATGTGATCGGGAGAAGGCGCCGAGCGGGCGTGGCGCAAGAGGTAAATCTCAGTTGTCGCCATGCAACGGGTCCTCGAGCGCGAAGTCGGCTGCGGCCTCGGCGTGTAGTCGGGTGGTATCGAAGAGCGGCACGCCGACGTCCTGCTGGCGGAGCAGCAGTCCGATCTCGGTGCAGCCCATGATCACGGCTTTCGCCCCCATGCCCTCGAGCTCCGCGACGACATCCCGGAAGCTCTGCCGCGACGCCTCGCGGATCGCTCCGCGGCACAGCTCCTCGTAAATGACTCGATGCACCAGTGCGCGCGACTCGGATCGGGGAATGAGTACCCGCAAACCGAAGGCGCTCTCGAGCCGGCCGCGGTAGAACTCCTGCTCCATGGTGAAGGCCGTACCGAGAAGTCCCACCGTCGAAAGGCCCGCCGCCTGCAGCGCCCGTGCCGTCGGATCGGCGATATGCAACAGCGGGATCCGGACCCGCGCCTCGATGTCGGGCGCCACACGATGCATCGTGTTCGTGCACAACACCAGGAAGTCGGCCCCGGCGTCCTCGAGCCGAGAAGCGGCAGCAGCAAGAAGTAGCCCGGCCTCCTGCCAGCGTGCGGCGTGCTGCAGACGTTCGACCTCGTCGAAGTCGACGCTGTACAGGAGAATTTTGGCGGAATGCAGGCCACCGAGGCTTTCGGCGATGGTCCGGTTGATGATCTGGTAGTAGGGGACGGTCGATTCCCAGCTCATGCCGCCCAGAAGGCCGATGGTTTTCAAGACTTCGCTCCCCTCGAAGCTGCGCCGATCCCGACCGCTTCGGCCGCCCAAGCATCGGGGCGGTTTGTCAAGCGCCTCCCCTCCACACGAGGGCGGCGATGATCAGCAGCACGCCCCAGGAGAAGTGCTTCCCTCGCGAGACCACGAACGACACCGCCGCCGAGGCCAGGAACGTTGCCGCGATCGTTTGGACAACCTGATGGTTTACGTCGCCCGGTGGCATTGTCGCGTGCAGGAGGAGCAACGCGGCGAGGCCCCACCAGGCAACGGTCACGAGATGCCAGAAAAGCCGCAGGACCTGGATCGTGAAGCCTGAGGAGCCGAGGGTCTCGGGCAGATCCGGGGCGTTCAGCCGCGACAGAATCAAGCGCTCTCCGAGAGCCGAGTGCAGTAGGCCTCCGAGAGCGCTGAGACCGGCGGCCAGCGCGAAATAGGTGTTCATGGCATTTCGGGTGGGTCCGCGGCGGGAGGGAGGGAAGACCGGCGCCAAGTGGCGCGGGCCAGCAGCACGCTGAACACGATAATGAGCGGCGCCGACGTGACACCCGGCAGCCAAGTGCCGAAGGTCCAGGAGCCGATCAAGTGGGCGAGGCCGTTCAGGAGCATGATGCCGCTGAACGCCCACGATGCCGCACGTATGGCGAGGCCGCCGCCCCGCACGGCGGGCGCGAGAGCGGCAAGCAGGAGCACCAGCGCGATGAGACCCGCGAGCCAGACCTGGAAGCTGAATGTGGGCATGGGAAACCAGGGGAGCTGCAGGCGGATGTTCTCGACCAGCGGGTTGTAGAAGTCGAGAAAGCCGGTGGCCGCCTCGTCGATTACGTGAAGGGCGAGCCCGGCCACCAGGAACAGCCACGCCCGCATGTGCTGATCGGCGGCGCGTGCCTCTGCCTCCTCTGCGTCGCTGTCGCGTTGGGGCCGCGTCATCGAAACGGTGCCTCTCGGGGGGAATGACCAAGAGGGATGAACAGCAGCACGAACAGCGGGACCTCCAAGCCTAGCCGCCCGGCCACGAAAGCCCGCGCCGTTTGGCCCGGTACTTCATCTTCATGTACCGGTCGCCGCCGCCGAGCTCTGCCAGCATTTGGGCCAGTCGTTTCTGACGCGTCTCAGGCTTCTTTGCACGGTTGATCCAGCCTATGTAGTCGTTCTGTTGATAAGGTGGTCGCGCCTGATAGGCCTCCATCAGGCCGCGCTCGACAAGGGCCTCGCGAACGTACTCCGGCATGCGATGTCGCGGTCGCTTCAGGCGCGAAAAGTCCCGTTCTTCCATTGCCCTTGGTTGATGCCTGCCTGGCTTGTCTCTGCCGCTACCGGTCAGGCTCGTCTCCGCCTCTATCGACCTCCGCCGCGACGTCCTCCGTTGCCGTTACCGTTCCCACCCGTGCGGCGCGTCACGCCGCGCCCACCGTCCTTGGGCCGGTGGTTGTTCAACTCCATGACGTCGGTCTCGGGACGCTCGGCGCCCAGCAGGTGGCGGGCGAAGTACTCCGCCCGCAGCCAGAACCAGTACTCGCCGGCCTGGCCGCGGTAGCCGTGGCGCTCGCCGGGGAAGACGAACATGTCGAAGCGCTTGTTGGCGCGAATCAGGGCCTCGGCCATACGGAAGGTGCCGGCGTGGTGCACGTTGTTGTCGACGTCGCCGGTGGTCAGCAACAGGTGGCCCTTGAGGTTGGCGGCGAGGTCCGAGTTGGTCTCGATGTCGTACTCGAAGGTGACGTTGCCCTCGTCGTCGACGACCTCCTTGACCCCGTCGTGCTTCTCCGACCAGTTGAGGTTGTAGACGTCGTTGTTGTGGTTACCCGACGAAGACACCGCCACCTTGAAGAAGTCGGGATACACGAGCATTGCCGCGGTCGACATGAAGCCACCGCCGGAGTGTCCGTAGATGCCCACGCGGTCGATGTCGATCCACTCATAGCGGTCGGCGAGCTGCTCGATACCGGCCTTCTTGTCGGCCAGGCCGTAGTCGCGCAGATCGCCGTAGCCGTAGTTGTGGTACCACTTCGAGCGCGCCGGGTTACCGCCGCGGTTGCCGATGGTGATGACGATCATGCCGAGCTGCGCCATCGCCACTTCGGTGGGGCTGGTGCGGAACGATTTCGCCACGCTCTCGGTCTGCGGGCCCGGGTAGACGTAGGCGACGACCGGGTACTGCTTGTTGGGATCGAAGTCGAACGGCTTGTAGATGACGCCGTAGATGTCGGTGACGCCGTCGGCCGACTTGACGCCGAAAGGCTCGGGGAAATCGTAGCCCGCATCCGTCAGCAGGCTGAGATCCGCATCTTCGAGGTCGACGAGGATCTCGCCGTCACGGTCGATGACCACCGCGCTGGGCGTGGTATCGACGCGCGAGAAGTTGTCGACGAAGTAGCGTACCGACTCGCCGGCGGTCACCAGGTGATCGAAGTTGCCGGGGTTGAGGAGCTGCAGGCCGCGACCGTCGAGCCCGACGCGGTAGAGATGGTTGTAGTAGGGATCCTCGCCATCTTCGCGGGCGTTGCCGATGAAGAAGGCGTGGCCTGTCTCCTCGTCGACGCCGAGCAGCCGCCGCACGGCCCACGGACCCTCGGTCAGACGGCCCCTCTCGGTGCCGTCGGGGCCGAAGCGGTAGAGGTGCGCCCAGCCGTCGCGCTCCGACCACCAGACCAGATCGCCGTCGGCGAGCAGCTCGGGCTGCTGGTCCTCGACGTAGGTGTTGAGACGCTCCTCGATCACCACCGTGTGCTCCCCCGTGCTGGGGTTGTAACGCACCACGTCGATGCGATGCTGGTCGCGCGAGCGGCGCCAGTAATAGAGCTCGTCCGGGTTGCTCGATAGCCACTTGCTGATGCGCGGCTCGTCGGAGTCGGGGTAGGTGAACTCCCGCGCGCTGTAGACGCGCAGGCGCTGGTCCTGCCAGATGTTGGCCTCCTCGACCTTGCTCATCTCTCGCTCGGCCATGTCGAACACCAGCAGCTCCTGCTGCGTGACGTTCTCCTCGCCGGGCATGTCGTATTTGTACGACTCGAGCTCGGGGCGGTCGTTGCCGACCACGTGAACGACCCAAAGATCGCCGACCTCACGGCGGTCCGAGCGGGTCATGGCGAAGCGCGACGAGTCGTGCGACCAGGAAATGGCGGGGCGCAGCCGGTCGTCCTTGTTCTCCTCGCGCTCCTTGTCGGTCTGACCGCGTCCCAGGCCGACGTAGCCGTAGTGCTCGACGCCGTCGTCGGTGAGCTGGATCTCCTCGACCTCGACCTCGTTTTCGGCCTCCTCGGCGTCGTCGCCGGTCTTGCCGCGGCGGGCGTCGAGGATCCGCTCGTAGTCCTCGTAC
>CBDUAS010000239.1:0-6298 GCA_965365185.1 uncultured bacterium
AGTCTTGAAAGGCCAGCGGAAATAAGTGATCGCTTTGGCGCCGTGGATAATGGCCAAGTAGGTTTGGGCGAATTGCTCCTTCGGCATGATGGCGCGCTTGCGGATACCGCTCCAGTACTCGCCCATCGGCGTTGTCCGCCAGTTTTCCTCGCCGGTCCGCAGGTCGATGCTGCTCAGACGCCCGTTTCCGAGGTGCTGGTACGCGTGGTCACCGATCACGACCGGCGACGACATGTAGCCTGAGCCCTTGTTCGTCCACGCGGTCTCGACCACGAATCGCCCGGGATCGTCAGAATCCTCATCGAGCCGCGGCTCGACGTGCGTGCGGAAGAAGAACGAGCCGTTACGATACTGGCTGACGAACACCCCGTCGCCGTAGACCGTCGGCGTGACGATGTTCATACCGCGGAAGTTGGGCACTTCCTGCCACCAAAGCACGCGACCCGACTCCGGGTCCACGCCGTTCAACAGCGAGCGCGTGAAGACGACGATCTGCTCCACGCCGTTAATCGTCGTGAGGATCGGTGACGAAAACGCCCCGCCGCTCATGATCGAGTCGGGGGTCACCGCGGAGCGCCAGATGCTCTCGCCGGTGCGCTTGTCGAGCTTCACCAGCCCGTTGGCTGCCTGCACATACAGGAAATCGCCGCGGATCAGCGGCGAGGAGGCGAATCCGAAAGACGGGGTGTCGGTCGTGTAGCGACGGGGGAAGTCCACGGTCCAGATCTCGTCGCCGGTAGCTCCGTCGAGGGCGTGGAGAACCTCCTTCATGTCGCCCACATACAACGTCCGGCCATCGTAGGCCGGCGTGGACCGCTCCCAGGTGCCGTGAGACGCGGCGAAGAAGGGAACGGAACCCTCGGCCGGCCACTCACGGCTCCAGATCTCTTCGCCGTTATCGCGCCGCAGAGCGCGTACGCGAGCGGTCTCCTCGCGCGCGGTTTCCACCACGAAGACACGGTCCGCGGTAACGATCGGGCCGGAGTAACCCTTGCCCAGCTCGACGCGCCAGGTCGGCTCGACGCCGCTGAGGTCGGCCGGCCATGCGGGACCTTCCACGCGGCCGTCGCGGTTTAGCCCGCGCCACTGGTGCCAAACGGAGCCGAGGTCGCTTTCAGAATGCTCTGCGTCCACGAGCGTCGGAGCGGTGAACGTCGCCAGCGCGGCGGCGACCAGCACCATGCACAGGGTGGCCCGCGAAGCAGATCGGCGAAGATGGGCGGGTCGTAAGGTCATCGGAATTCTCGCTGTCTGGTTCGAAGGCATTCGAAGTTTGTTGCGATTATCTCGACAAGATATTCAGTTGTTTAGGTTTTGTCAATGTTTTGTAGAGATTCTTCGCCCATCTTCCATCACCTGGAGAGGACAACACCCGGGATTCAGGCTTCGAGGCGGTCGATAAGCGGAAGAAATCGACGAGAAAGTGAAAAAATCGGCGGTCGGTACCCCACGAGAGGTCTTGAACGCGGTATAATTCCCGAATTCGGCCTGGCGCGGTCGCGCCGGCCGCCTTTTTTTTGCCCTCTCTCGCGTCTATCTTTCGCACCGGCCCCCGCTGCATGATCTCTCGACTCCGTAACATCGCCATCATCGCGCACGTCGACCATGGCAAGACCACGCTGGTCGACGAGCTGCTCAAACAGTCCGGCACCTTCGACGCCCGGGCCGTGATGCCCGATCGCATCCTCGACTCCAACGACCTGGAGAGAGAGCGCGGCATCACCATCCTTTCGAAGAACACCTCGATCCGCTGGAACGACTACCGCATCAACATCGTCGACACCCCCGGCCACGCCGACTTCGGCGGCGAGGTCGAGCGCGTGCTGTCGATGGTCGACTCGGTGCTGCTGCTGGTTGACGCCGTCGAGGGCCCCATGCCACAGACGCGCTTCGTCACGCAGAAAGCGTTCAAGCACGGCCTGCACCCGATCGTGGTTATCAACAAGATCGATCGGGACGCCGCCAGGCCCGACTGGGTGCACGAGGAAACATTCGATCTCTTCGATCGACTCGGTGCCACGGACAAGCAGCTCGACTTCCCGGTGGTGTACACGTCGGCAATCGAAGGCACGGCAACGCTCGACATGGAGCGACCCGGCGAAGACATGACGGCGCTGTTCGAGACGATCGTCAACAACGTGCCGGCCCCGAACGTCGACCCCGAAGGGCCGCTGCAGGTGCAGATCAGCGCGCTCGACTACTCCTCATATGTGGGCGCGATCGGCATCGGTCGCGTCAGTCGCGGCACTCTGCGCCGCAACACGCCGGTGACCGTGATCGACGCCGAGGGACATGAGCGTCAAGAGAAGATCCTCCAGGTCCTCGGCTTCCATGGGCTCGAGCGCGTCGAGGTCGAGGCAGCGACGGCAGGCGACATCGTCGCCTTCAGCGGCATTCCGGAGCCGCGCATCTCCGACACCATCTGCGATCCCGAACACGTGCAGGCGCTGGCGGCTCTGACGGTGGACGAGCCGACCATATCCATGACCTTCGAAACCAACACCTCGCCGCTCGCGGGCAAAGACGGGAAGTACGTTACCTCGCGTCAGTTGCGCGAGCGGCTGGCGCGCGAGGCGCTGCACAACGTCGCCCTGCGCGTCGAGGAAACCGACAGCCCGGACCGCTTCAAGGTCTCCGGGCGCGGCGAGCTGCACCTGTCGATCCTGATCGAGAACATGCGCCGGGAGAGCTACGAGCTCGCCGTATCCCGCCCTCGCGTCGTTGTGCACGACGTCGACGGCGTGCGGGAGGAGCCGTTCGAGCAGCTCAGCGTCGACGTCGAGGACAGGCATCAAGGCGCCGCCATGGAAGCGCTCGGCACCCGCGGTGGCGATCTGCAGGACATGCGCCCCGACGGCAAAGGCCGGGTCCGCCTCGACTTCATCATCCCCACCCGCGGACTCATCGGGTTTCAGTCGGAGTTCCGCACGATGACCTCCGGGAGCGGCATCTTCGTGCACACCTTCGACCACTTCGGCCCGGTCAAGCGCATGGCTCGTGCCCGCCGCCCCAACGGCGCCCTGGTCTCCATGGCGCCGGGCAAGGCGCTCGGCTATGCCCTGTTCAACCTTCAGGAGCGCGGCGAGCTATTCGTCGGTCCGGGCGACGAGGTTTACGAGGGTCAGATCGTCGGCGTGAACGCCCGCGAGAACGACCTGGCGGTGAACCCGCTCAAGGGCAAGAAGCTCACCAACATGCGCGCCGCGGGCAAGGACGACGCCATCAACCTGACGCCACCCACGCGCTTCACGCTCGAGGAGGCGCTGGAGTTCCTCGAAGACGACGAGCTGCTCGAGGTAACGCCGCACCACTTGCGGCTGCGCAAGCGCCACCTCAAGGAGAACGAGCGGCGGCGGGCGGAGAAGCAGGCGGCGCTGGTGTCGTAGCGGGCCGTTGCGGCGAGCCGTTCAGGCAGCTACCGCAGCCGACCCCGAAAAGCGGGGCTCCCCGTCTCAGCGCAGGTAGCCGAGCGCCTTGAGACGCCGTACCTCTTCGGGGGTGAGCTCCACGTCGCCGGCCTCGGCCACGTTGGCGCGGGCACGATCCAGCTCGGCCTCCCAGCCAGCGACCAAACGCTCGAACTCGACCACCTTGCCAGGCATCTGGTCGCGTAGGTCGACCTGCCCCCAGGGGTCTGTCCTGAGGTCATAGAGCGCCCCGCTACCGGTGTCGTACTTGAACCCGTCGACGATGAAGACGCGGAACTCCGGCTTCTCGGCCAGGATCACCCTCGGCTCGCTCTCGGTGCCTTCCCACAGCGGCGCCAGGTCGAAACCCTGCATGTGGGCTGGCACCTCGACGCCCGCCATCCGCAGCAACGTCGGGGCGATATCCAGGTTGCGCGACGGCAGCTCCACACCGACGCCCGCAGGCACTCCGGCGCCGAACAGGATCAGCGGCGTGCGAATGAGCTCCTCGTGCAACGTGTAGGTATGCCGCCCGATGCCGCCGTGCTCACCGAACTCCTCGCCGTGATCCGACATGATGACGAAGACCGTGTTGTCGAACAGTCCGAGAGACTCGAAGTGCTCGAACATGCCGGCAAGATCGTGGTCGAGCGTGGCGACATCGGCGTCGTACATGTCGATGACATGCTGAATGTCCGCCTCGGTGATGTCTTCGCCTTCGTTGACCCGGTCGATGTCGGCGCGCCGGATGATCCGCCGCAGCGACCCCCGGTAATCCCCCCAGAAGCGGCGGGCGATCTCCACCGGCGGGTTGTACGGCAAGTGCACGGCATAGGTGTGGAAGAAGAGGAAGAACGGCGCCTCGCGCGGCGTTCCGACCCAGTCCTGCACCGATTCGAGCGTGGCGTCGGCACGCAGCCGCAACGAAGCGTCGTGCGTCAAACCCGTGTAGTGATCGAATCCACGCCTGTAGCTGTCGCCGGGAAGCTGAACGAAGGCGGCGGTTTCGTAACCTGCCTCCTTGAGGATTTCCGCCAACGTCGGCACCTCGGGATCCAGCACTTGTCCGTGGTTCCAAACACCCGCCACCGACGGAAACAGCCCGGTGAGCACCGACGTGTGCGACGGTGCCGTGTTGGGCGCCTGTGCGTAGTTGTTGCGGAACACTACGCCGCGCGCCGCCAGGCGATCGATGTTCGGGCTGGTGCCACGATCGTACCCATAGACGCCCAGGCGATCAGCGCGCAGCGTATCGAGGGAAATCAGCACGACGTTGGGCCGTGGCGGCTCGGGGCCGCAGCCGATTGCGAGAGCGGAAAGCACCACGAACACCAAGCAGGCGGCCGTTCGGCGCACCGGCCGGGGAATCGGGCGAGAACGTTTGCACGGAATGATCAAGAAGGTGTCTTCGAAGCGAGTCATGGGTCTCGGTCGCGCAACCAGGAAGCTCGACTCGCTGGTTTATACACCATGTCGGCTGCGGCGTCTGCCGGCGGCGTACATCCGGGCTATCGCGGCGCTGTTCGCCGCCGGGCCCGGCGATAGTTCTCCAGCAGCTCGTCCGGCTGTGCCTCGATCGGACCGCGTGGTGGCGGCAGGCTCACAGACTCACCCGGCGGCGGCGGTGCAAAGGGTACGAACACGCCGTCGTGCCACCGCACCCAGCGCAACGATGGGTCCTCCAGCCGGCGATCGAAGCGGAACCGTGCCTCCAGGGGCTCACCGCTCCCCGTAACTTCCGTTACCTCCGCGCGCATTCCTTCCAGCTCGACGACCTGTCCGGCGTGCATCGGACGGTCAGGGCCGCGAAAGAGCAGTCCGAGCATCGACTCGTAGAGGCCTTCTTCGAACCCGATGCTCAGCGTGCGCTCGTCGACACGGGTGATCTCGGTGGCAACGGGCTGCGTCGCCAGGGCACGAACCTGCTGCGCCATCGGCAGACCCTCGAGCAGCCGCATCGGCCAGGCGATGGTGACGAAGAGCAGGTGATCCGGGGCGTTCACGATTACCAGTGTCTGCTCGCGGAGATCGGGGTCGTCGGGAATGCTGAGCATCGCCGCCCGGATGGGCTCTCCAAACAACCGGCTGGCGTAGGCGGTGACCGGGCTCAGCAACGGAGCGAGAGCAACGTGGACGATGAGAAACAGGGCGACCATGGTCCAGGCCAGCCAGCGCCAGGGACGCAGCGCTGGCATCCAATCGGCTCTGTCGGCGAGGCCGCCGAGGAAAGCGGCGAGCAGCCCCATCGCACCAAGGCCGACGAACAGCAGCAGTCGGTTCGCCGGAGCCGTGGCGGCGATGGGAATCAGCGACAACAACATGCCACAGGCCCAGAATCGCGCCCCCGGCGACCGGAGCACGAGTGGTATCAGCGCCATGCACAGCAAAAGCACCATGCCGACACCGCGCAGCCAAAGAACGAGAGCGTCCGCACCCGACAGCACGTTGTAGGCCTCGGCGTAGGGCATCGCCCATTGACCCAACAGCAGAACCGGCGCTCGTTCCGCCAGCGCCCAGAGAAACTCGAGCGGCTGCCGCAACGGATCGACGTAGAAGCCCGAGGCTTCCGTTCCGTAGCCGCCGAGTCGATACACCAGCATCCAGGCGGCGAAAACCGGAAGGTACGGGGCAAGGGACAGGAGGCGCCGGCCCCCCGCGGACGCGCGCGACTGCACCGTGTCATCGACGACGGCGGCGCGGTCTGTACGAGCCTCCAAGAAGACGGCGTAGGCGATGAGATACGCGAGTGTCGCCAGGCCGAATTCCGCGGAAAACTTCGGGTCGGTCGTTGATACGCCCCCGCCGTAGTCCTCGTTGCGCACTGCTAGCTGGACTTCGCCGATATCGCCAATTGGTGCCACCAGTTCGGCGAAAAACGCCATGACATCCTG
>CBDUAS010000240.1:0-6293 GCA_965365185.1 uncultured bacterium
GAGCCCCTGCCGTTCCATCAGTACGGCGAGCTGCACCCGGATATCGAACAGCCGCGTGTAGAGGAACGGATCGGCGAACTCGTCGCCGGCCTCGCCGTACGGCGTCGGCGGCGGAGTCATCAGCCCGAGGTAGTCACCCCGTCGTGTCATCGGCATGCCGACCGCCTGATCGATCAGCCAGCGGGCCGCGGCAGGGGCCGCGGAGTCGTAATCGTCGAGAGCCAGGACCAGCAAGTAGAGGTTGCCGGGCGTGACCAGGCGGAGAGCATCGGATTCGCGCCCGTCCACGACGGCATCGGCAAACTCCTGCAGCTCGCTCGGTCGCATCAGCAGGCGCAGCGCGGCGTCCAGTCTCGGCGGTTCGGTCGAGGGATCTGCCGACACACCGAAGGACGGCGTCACGCTGGGGTCACGCGCCAGGACGGCCTCGCGGATCCAGGTTGTTCCGAGCGCATGTCGTCGCGCCACGACGCTCTGTGCCTCCGGGGTCAACGATGGCAGGTGGATGCGGGCGATCGTCGCCGCCCACGCCTCGGCGGCGACCGGGTCGCGGGGACCGCCGGAGGGCATCAGGTCCTCGAGGTTCCAGCGACTCAGCGTGTCGGGTGCGCCGTAGAGGCTGTTGTGGAGACGGGATCCCTCGTCGAGAATCCAGCTCTCCGACGTCGCCGCCCAGGGGCTGAACAGGTCCTGCGGGCCGCCGCCATCGAGCTCGGCGATGATCAAGCGGTGTAGCCAGGCGATGTGGCCCTGCTGATAGGTGAAGGAGTTCGGGTCGCCCATGTACAGTGCGTAGGTGATGCCTACCAGAGCGTCGCCGAGGTAGACGTTCACCGCCTCGCGAAACGACTCGACGGCGGCGGCTGCCGCCGTGCCGGCGCGGAGCGCCGCCACCAGCGCTTCGGAACGTGCGAAAAGCTGGTCACGGGCGATGGTGACCGGCAGGGCTTCGGTGACGTCTTCGTCGCCGATATTCGGTGGCATCTGCGCCCTCAGCTCGGTGACGATCGTGTCGATCTCGTCCGCCAGCGCTGGCTGGGCGGTATCCCGCTCGAGCTGCGCCGCGATCTCGTCGAGCCGGAAGATGTTCTCGAACGACGGCTGCTGTTGCAGCACCAGGTGCGTATACATCCGCCGGCCGGCCTGGGCCGCCGGGGTGTAGCTGTAGTCGATGCCGTCGACGTCGAGCTCCGCGATACCGATGCGGCCGACCAGCGCCGTGACCACGACGCTGCGAAGGTCTTCGGGGTCGCCCGGCCAGCCGTTCGCCTGCAGCCCACGGGTCAACGCCGGGACCAGCTCGTTACGCCACCACTCGGTGACTGCGGTGCCGTACCCCAGGCTGGCGGTGCTGGCGGAGCGCGCCGCTTCGGCGGAGGCGGCGGTCACCGGTAGCTCCAGGAAGCTGGCAATCAGCGCCTCCCGGTCGGCGTTCGTCAGCAGGTCGTTGAGCAGCGCCCGGCGCAGCAGCATCATCGTGGCCTGAAGCTGGCGGATCGAATCGATGCGCGCCTCCTCCCGCTCGATCTCGTCCACCCGTTGCAGGTGACGGACCAGCGCCACCGCGGTCCCTTGCGGCAGCGGCGCCGGCATGACGAAGAACCCATAGGCGCGACCGAAGCGGCGGCTGGTAACGGATGGCCGCCGACACGGCCAGGACCTTGCGGATTGCCGTGGGCTCGTCGTCGTCGGGCTCGGAATCGCGCAGGATGGCGCGCAGCAGCCGGGCGTCGATTTCGGGGCCGCTGTCGGCTTCTGCGACGAATCGCGACAAAAGAGCCTCGAGCGAGCCGGGTTCTACGAGCGGATCGTCGTCGTCCAGAGCGGCGAGCCATATCCCGCCGCCGCCCGGCCAGTCGATGCCGCTGCCGTCCGGGAGCATGCGCAGGTTGACGAACAGCTCGGCGGCGTCCTCGGGCCAGCGGATGGCGTCGCTGAAGCCCGGCGAGCGGATGGAGCCGTAGAGCTCGGTCGCCCACGACGCCCGGGCGCCTGCCGCGTCGCGATTCAACGTCAGCAAATAGTGGGCTCGATCCTCGGGGACGAGCGACAATGCCCTCCACAGATGCGCCGCGCGACCTCCGTCACGGGTCGCCAGCTTCCCGATCAGCTCCGCGGTATCGGCCCATCCGCCGAGTATGGCTCGCCACGCATCACGGTCGCCGCCGGGGAAGTGCAGGGCACCGTCGACGACGCGCACGTACGGGGCCATCCGCAGAAAACCGCCGGCTACGGCTTCGCTGTCGTGCAGCGGCCGCAGGCCGACCTCGTCGAAGAGCCACTGGCGGGTCGGCCGGTCGAGTGCGGCGTAGCCGGCCAGGACCCGTCGAGCCGCGGCGTCGGCGATGAAGGCGTCGAAAAGCCCGGCGCCGTCCAATGCCTCTTCGAAGACCTGCTCGTTCCATACTGCTGCTCCGAACAGCAAGGGGACGCGCTGGTCGGTGATGTCGAGCGAGACAGGCTCTCCTGCGGCCCACAGACGCGACTGCAGCGGCACGGAGATGCCCAGGTAGCCGAGAAGCTGGCGCAACCTGGCCTCACGATCGCCTACCCGTCGCTGGAGCTGGATGCGCTCGGTATCGTCGAGGACCCGGAAGCCGAGGAAGTCGAGCAACTCGGCACGCCCTCGCCGTGCCGTTGGTCGAGCTCCGTCATGAACGACTGCACCTCGCGGAGCTCGGCGACCATCGCTTCGACCCGTTCGGCGTAGTCCAAGACCATTGGCGCCGACAGGTAAGCGGCGAGCTCCGGCAGAAAATCTTCCGCGAGATCGCCGTTGATCGCCGCCCGCCGCATGCCCGCGGCGGCGAGGATGAAACGCATACCGCCGGGCACGAGAACGTCGCCCTCGGAGATTGTCGTGCCGGCTTGACCGGGCGCCGCCGCGGGGGCGCTCTCCGCCTGGGCGTGCGGCGCCGCCGCGGGGGCGCTCTCCGCCTCGGCGAGCGGCGCTGCCGGCGACAGTGCGCCGAAGGCACCGGAAGCCGCGACAGGTACCGCGAGGACCGCGGTGATCAGGGTTCTGACGATCATCTTGCTCCCCCGACAGAGCTACGTTCGTAGCCCGGTTTGTGGCGCAGCGTCAGGCCGGGTCGAGTCGTCTCGACCTCGATGGTGTGCCAGCCGTCGTCCAGATTCGAAGGTCGGTAAGAAACCAGGTAGAGAGCCCGCATGGCAGCGGCGACCTGGGTAAAGACTGTGTCGAGCTTGTTCTTGTCTTTCTCGAAGAACGCGTCGCCGCCCGTTTCCTCCGCCATCTGGCGCAGGACATCGCGGAGATCGCCGTTGTCGAGAGCATCGCCCTGGCCGAGGGCGAAGACCGTCACGCCGCCGTTCCGCACCCGCTCCAGCGCCGGCTGCAGAGCATTACGGGAGGACTGGTCGTCTCCGTCGGTCAACAGGAAGATCACCCGGCGCTCGCGCGCGTCCGCATGATTCGCGAGCTGCCGGTAGCCGTACAGCAACGCGTCGTAGAGCGCAGTACCCCCGGTCGGGCGAATGGCCTGCGCGAACGAAGCGACCAGGTCGTGCACGTTGGTGAACGGCGTGAACGAGGTGACCCGTTCGTTGAACGCCATGAGCTTGACCTGATCGTCGGGGCCGAGCTGCGCCAGGAACTTGGCCAGCGCGGCGATGGTCTCGTCCATCTTGTCCGCCATGCTGTTGCTCTGATCGACCAGAATCGAGATGCGCAGGGGTGCCTCTCCACGGGCGAAATCGAGAATCTCCTGATCGACACCGTTGTCGCGGATGACCAGCTCCTCCGCCGCGAGGTCGGAGATAAAGCGTTCGCTTCCGTCGATCGCCGCGAGGTTCAACGTCACCGCCGGCACCTCGGCCGTGAACCGGACACCCGGCGTGCGGGTGATGAGCTCCTCGATCTGCGCCTGCGTGCCGCTGCTATCGAGCGCGACGATGCGAATGTGCACGACGGCGGCGTCGTCCGGCAGGGGAACGACCCAGCGGTACGGCGCCCGCGTCCGCAGTCCGAGCTCCTCGTCGTCGAGAAAGGCCTGCACACTGGTGATGCTCCTTCCGGGCATCGGTCGCACCAGCGCCTGGATGATGAGGGGATCCCCCAGCGGCTGGTCCGTTCGCGGTGTCACCAGCTTGAGCTGCGGCCCCTGCCCCTGCGCGAGCGGACCGGCGGCCGGCGCTCCCAACGACGTGCACAGGAGCGCGAACGCGGCAAACCTCGTTCGCGGGAAGACACTTCGAGCCCGTCGCATCGATCCTTGTGAGGGAAAGTCGGATTTCGGTGGGGACGTCATAATGGTAGCCGAGCCGCCGATCGGCGGCCAATATTCCCGCGATCGCCGCCGTCGGCGTGCCGACGAGCTACCGGCGCAGCGGCACTTTGGCTATGGTGAAGGAAGAACCTGAACCATCCGAGGAGTCCTCTCATGACCAGCAAGACAACCCTGGGTCTCTACGTTTCGCGCTGCGGCGCGACATCCGTCGCCGGGCTCGCCACGGTGGCTCTGATCGGAGCCGCGTTGGCGCTGGCGATTCCGACACCGGCGGAGGCCTTTCAGTTCAATGCCACGGTGCGCGGAAAGGTCACCGGCCCGGACGGCGAGCCGCTCGAAGGCGTCAAGGTGACCATCCGCAAGCTCGTCCAGGACCCCACGCGGCCCTTCGACCCCTTCGAGCTGACCACCGACGAAGACGGCAACTACTACGCCCGCAACGTCCCGCTCGGCGACACGGTGCTGATCTTCGAATACGAGGGGATGGAGGTGTACGAGGAGACACGGCAGTTGCGTGCCGGACCCGTGCGCATCGACATCACCATGAAGGCGGTCGAGGTCCCTGAGGAGTTCGTGCGTGCTCAGGTGGCCAACGAGGCCTACGGTGCCGGCGCCGACGCGTTCAACGCCGGCAACTTCGACGAGGCGATCGCCCAGATGGGAGTTGCCCTCGAGGCGCTGGACGACACGCCGGAGAACGCCGAGGCGCGCTCGTACATCTTCGCTCTCCTGGGCGCCGCAAACATGAGGCAGCGCAACTTCGACGATGCCGTCGAAGCGTTCACGACGCGGCTGCAATACACGCCCGAAGATCCCGCGGCTCATCTGGATCTGGCACAGGCCCTGGCCGAGACCGGCGACGAGGCGGCAGCGCGCACGCACTACGAGGCCGCCCTCACACTCGACCCGAACGATGCGGTGACGCAGTACAACGTCGGCGTCACGATGGTGAACGCCAACGACGTCGAGGGCGGAATCGAGCGCATCGAGAGGGCCATCGAGCTGCAGCCGGTCTACCCGCTGGCTCATAAGAACCTCGGCTTTGCGTACGCCAGGATCGAGGCCTATCAGAAGGCGATCGACGCGTTCGAGAAGTACCTCGAGCAGGAACCGGAGGCCGAGGACGCGGCGCAGATTCGTGACTTCATCACGGCTCTGAAGGAAATGATCGGCTGAGGTTCCTTGCCCGACCCGAGGGGAACCAACGGCGCCCGGCGGCGGCAGGTCTGCGGCCCGACCGGGCCGTGAGCCCGGCTCGGCGGGCTGCCGGCGGCTTGCTTGCTTCACTGGTCGCGGTGACGCTCGCGTCGACGGGGGTAGCGGCGGGTCCGCGCCCGCTGCAGACAACCTCCGACACGGCCGCCGCCCAGGAGGCGACGCTGCAACGGCCGGCGTACGGAGCCCGTGTCGAGGTGGTGCGGGTCCACGCCGCGGTCCTGGACGGGGAAGGCCATCCGGTCACCGACTTGCGCGCCGAGGATTTCGTCATTCTCGACAATGGCGTCACCCACCAGGCGGCGCTGGCGCTGACGCCCGCCGAGGCTCCTGTCGACGTCGCATTGGTCTTCGATCAGAGCGACAGCATACGGATGGCGGCTCCCACGGTGAAGCGCGATGCGCGGGCGTTTCTCGACGCGCTCGGGCCCGACGATTGCGCCTTTGTCCTGCCCTTCCAGCATCGCGTCGGTCCCGGCATCTGGGGGCCTTCCCTCGATCCGTCCCTGCTGCAGACCATTGATCTGACGCCCCTCGAGGGCGGCACGTCGTTCAACGACGCGGTGATGGTGGGCCTCGCCGAAGTGCAACGGTGGAACGCTCCCGACATCGTCGCAAAACGGGTGGTGACCGCATATCACCAGCCCACCATCGAGGGGGGTGTGGGCATCGACTTCACTCCCGACGACGCGCCTGTTCCGTTGCCGCCCGAACGCGCCGAGCCGGGCTTTTCACCCGAGGATCTGCCGTTTCCGATCTTCCCGTCGAATCTCGGCTGCGGCTCCTCGGACAGCGCCGGGGACCCCGATCGCAGGCGGGCGCTGGTCG
>CBDUAS010000241.1:0-6248 GCA_965365185.1 uncultured bacterium
CAGACGTTTGCTCTTCCGATCTGCAAGCCGAAGACAATCACCATCACCGACCGCAAGATCCGTGACGCCTTGAGCGAGGTCACATCCTCGATCGTCGAATCGGTGCGGATGGCGCTGGAGCGCACGCCTCCGGAGCTGTCTGCAGACTTCATCGACAAGGGACTGATCCTCACTGGGGGCGGTGCGCTGCTGCGTAATCTCGACCTGCGACTGCGGGAGGAGACCGGCGTTCCCGTGTCGATCGCCGAAGACCCCCTGTCGTCGGTGGTCCTGGGAGTGGGACGGATTCTCGACGACCTGGATTTGCTGCGGCGTGTGTGTCTGCCGTAGGCAAGACCGGACGATGCCGACCCGCTGAGGCGACATGGAGAGGACCAGCCGCCGCGCCAGCTCGCTCGCACTGCTGGTTGGCCTGCTGTTCGCCTTCATCGTGATGATGTCGTATCAGGCGAACCGCATCGATACGGTGTCGAGGGTCGAGGGCTCGATACAGACAATCGTCTCTCCGGTGCACCGCGTCGTGTCTTCCACGTGGCTCGCGGTGGCGAATGGCTGGACGGACTACGTAGCGCTGATCGGCAGGGCATCCGAGGCCGACGCGTTACGCGAGCGCATCGGCGTGCTCGAACGGCGCGCCAACACCCGCCTGCGCCAGCTTCTGGGGATGCGCGAGCGCCTCGACCTTCCCTCGATAGCGGCCCAGACGATCGGCCGAGACATCGCCCACGTGTACGAGCGCTTCATCGTCAATCGCGGCTCGCGCGACGGCGTGGTGGTCGATTCTGCCGTCGTCGCGCCCAACGCCGTGGTCGTCGGCCGCGTCGTTCTCGTCTCGCCGTACACCTCGACCGTGCAACTGATCACCGACCCGAAGAGCGCAGTCGGCGCCAAGGTGGCGCGTAGCGGCGCCCACGGCGTGGTCCACGGGGCAGGCGGCGCATCCCTGGGGTTTGCCTACGTGACCAGTCTCGCCGACGTGCGTCCGGGTGACATGCTGGTGACGTCCGGAGACGACGGTATCTACCCCGCGGGCCTCGAAATCGCGCGCGTCACGAGCGTCGAAGAAGGCGCCCCGGTGCCCGGCGTGCCACGACTGCCCGACCTCGCCCGTACCGAGACGGCGTTGTTTCACGAGATCGCGCTCGAGCCCCTGACCGACGTGCGGGAGGTCGATCAGGTGCTTCTCCTTGTTCCCGTTGACGGGGCGGACAGTGAATGACCGCGCTCCGTTCGTTCGTCATCGTTCTCGCCCTCGGCGTCGTTCAGGTGTTCCTGCCGCAAGTCTGGTCGGGGTTCGGGGCGATCGACTGGCTGTTGATTTATGTCGTGGTGCAGTCGCTACGACGCTCTTTTCGACATTCGATTCTCCTCGGCGCCGGGGCAGGTCTGGTTCAAGACGGCCTGGGCGGCGGGATTCTCGGGCTGCACGCCTTCGCCAAGACGTCGATCGCCGGTCTGATCTCGACCTTCGGAGGGCTGCTGGTGGTGCGCGGCCCACTGCCCGAGTCGGTCTTCGTCGGCGTCGCCACGGCGATCGAGGGTCTGATCGTCATCGCCTGGCAGACGATGCTGTCGCGACCCGTATCGATCTCTTCGGTCGACTTGATGGTGCGGGCCGCGGCCACGTCCGCCGCCGCCTTCGTGGCGCTCGTGGCGGCGCGCCGATGGCAACAACGATCCCTGCGCAGAGGGCGAGGGTTTAGACGATGAGCACCGTGGGCCCCTGGAGGCCGGAGCCCTCCGGTAACGGCTCGACGTCGCGCAAGCGCCGACGTTTCCGGCTCGGCGATGGCGAGCCCGTCCTCGAGAGCCCGCTTGTCCGCAGCCGGCTGGCCGTGCGCGTGCGCGTCGCCGAGGGCATCGTCATCTTCGTGGTGATGTTGCTCCTGTTCGGGTTCTGGCGACTGCAGGTCGTGCAGGCTGCGCATTACCGCGAGCTGTCCGAGAACAACCGCCTGCGCAACCTGGTAGTCCGTGCACCCCGCGGCCTGATCACCGATCGCAACGGGTTGCTCCTGGCGGCCAATCGTCCGGCCTTCAACGTCGCCATCGTCCGGGAGGAGATCGACGACCAACCGGCGACGCTGGCGTGGCTCGCGGAGGTTCTCGGGGAAAGCCCGGACCTGCTTGCCGAACGTCTTGTCGAGCAGCGACGCATTCCGGTTTTTCAACCCGTGGTCATCGCCGACGACATCGACCCGGCGCTGGTCCCCGCCATCGAGGCGCGCTCCCTGGAGTTTCCCGGCGTCATCATTCAACCCGAGCACAAGCGCCACTACCCCAAGGGGCTGGTTGCCGCGCATGTCCTCGGACACGTCGGCGAGATCAATCGAGATCAGCTCGACGCCTGGGAGCCCGGTCGATATCGCATGGGCGACATCGTCGGCCAGAACGGCGTCGAACGGGTCCACAACGACTCCCTCGCCGGTCGCGCCGGCGACGAGCAGGTTCTGGTCAACAGCGCGGGGCGGACGGTGCAGGTGCTTCACCAGGTGCCGCCACAACCGGGCAACACGCTCACTTTGACCATCGACCTGGCGTTGCAACAGCAGGCAGAGGCCTCCCTGGCCGGCAAGAAGGGCGCCATCGTCATGCTCGAGGTCAACACCGGCGACATCTTGGCGCTGGCCTCGGCACCCACCTTCGATCCGAACATGTTCGCCCGGCGGTTCTCCCGTGGCGAATGGGACACGCTGACGAACGATCCGGCGGATCCGCTGCAGAACCGGGCGCTGCGGAGCTCTTATCCGCCCGGATCGACCTTCAAGCTGTTGATGGCCGCTGCGGGTCTCGAACACGGCCTGATCAGCCCGTCGACCACCGTCTTCTGCCGAGGCGGCGGCACCTACTTCGGCCAGTACCGTAGCTGCAACGTGGCCGGCGGCCACGGCACGGTCAGCCTCAGAAGCGCTATCGGCCGCTCGTGCAACGTCTACTTCTACGAGCTCGGGGCCAAACTCGGGCGGGAGCGCATCGTCGAGATCGCGCAAAGATACGGATTGGGCGCGCGCACGGGCATCGACCTGTTGAACGAGCGCGCCGGCACATTGCCCACGGACGATTGGCTCGAGCAGCGCTCGCAAGATGCGGGCAAATGGTATCCGGGGGAGACAATCGGGCTGTCGATCGGCCAAGGCCCGATCGATACCACCCCGCTCCAGCTCGCCCATATGGTCGCGACGCTGGCCACTGGCAAACGAATCACGCCCCACCTGATCGAAGCGGAGCACGACCCCGCCGGGCAACCCGTGGCCGTCTCCACGCCGCGGCCGCGGGACGTTCGCATCACACCGCGGCACAGGCAGCTCATCCTCGACGGCATGTCGGCGGCCGTCAACGAGCTGGGCTATACGGCCCGCCGGGCGAAGAACCCCGATATCGAATTCGGCGGCAAGACCGGCACCGCACAGGTGGCGGCGGCGGCGGCGGCAGGGCCCGAGGAAGACCGCCCGGAAGAGCTGCGCAACCACGCCTGGTTCGTCGGCGTCGCTCCGATTGATGCGCCCGAGGTCGCCATCGCCGTGTTCATCGAGCACGGTGGCGGTGGCGGCGTAGCCGCCGCCCCTGTCGGGGGAGAAATGATGACGGCGTACTTCGCGGCGAAGGAAAGGCGGCAAGAGTGATTCTGTTCGACCGCCGGACGATTCGCGCCTTCGACTACCTTTCGCTGTCGACGCTTTGTTTGCTGCTCGGCCTCGGGGTCGTGCTGGTCGCCTCGGCGAGCTCGGACGGTCACTTCCAGCGCCAGGCTCTGTGGGCCGCGGGCGCGGTGCTGCTCGCCGTCCTCGTGTCGGCGTTCGATTATCGCAAGATCACCGACCGCGCCTACGAGCTGTGGGCGGTCACCGTCCTGGTGCTTGTCGGCATGCTGCTGTACGCCCCGGTGACCTCGGGGGCACGGAGCTGGTTGAGCGTCGGAGGCGTCGGCCTGCAGCCATCCGAGCTGGCTAAAGTCGTGGTGGTGCTGGCGGCGCACTACTTCGCCGAGCGCGATCCCCGCCCCTTCGGCATTCGCGGGCTGATCGTTCCTGCACTGCTCGCCGTGGTGCCCTTCGTGCTCATCGCATTGCAGCCGGACCTGGGAACCGCGAGCACTTTTCTTCCCATGGTTGCGGGAATCGCCTGGGTGGCGGGGCTACGCCTTGCCACGGCCGCATGGCTTGCCGGCGGCGTACTCTGCGTGGCGCCGCTCGGGTACTTCCTGCTGGAGGAGTACCAGCGCGCCCGTCTGCTGACATTTTGGAACCCGGAGGCCGATCCACTCGGGGACGGTTATCAGATCATTCAATCCAAGATCGCGGTCGGCTCCGGCGGCCTGCTCGGGAAGGGGCTGTTCTCCGGCAGTCAGAGCCAGCTCGAGTTCCTGCCGGCGCAGCATACCGACCTGGTATTCGCCGTACTGGGTGAGGAGCTCGGCTTCCTCGGAGTTGCCGCCGCCCTTGCTCTCTACCTGATGCTCCTGCTGCGGATCCTGGAGACCGCGCGCATGGCTCGCGATCGCGCCGGCACCTACATCGCCTCCGGCGTTGCCGCCTTGCTGCTCTACCATCTGCTGGTAAACGTGGGAATGGTCATCGGCTTCGCCCCCATCACCGGGATTCCCTTGCCGTTGCTTTCCTACGGCGGCTCTTCGGCACTTGCCACCGGTATCGCGATGGGGCTGGTGATCTCGGTGAGGACACGACGGTTCCTGAACTAACGGGGGCCGTGATCTCCATGAGGGCACGACGGTTCCTGAACCGGTGTCCTGACCAGCCATGCGTCGGGTGCCGCCGGCGAACGACGAGGCCGCACCCGACGGAAACGGGGATGATCTGCGGTATACTGCTGGCGAACGAGTTTGTGGATCGTGGGGCTTTGCGAGGTTTGCAACGGTCCCCGGTGGGCCAAGAACGTCGGCTGATGCCTCGAGTGGCGACGCGTTCTCCCCAGGCCCACCGCTGAGTTGGCGATCCGAGAGGGCACTGTTGCTTCACCAACTTTCTAACACAGCGCGATGAGATCCGGTCAGCCGCACGGGCTGTCCCATGCACGGAGTCTATCCTCCTTCGCAGGGTACCGATCGGCCGTTTCGCAGCGCGCTCTGGCGTCCGTCCGGTGCGGTGAAACGTCGAGGCAATCCGTTTCCCCCGGTCGCCGGCGCCCGGAGATACCCGCATGGCGCGTAAGGAAATCATCACCAACTCCAACGAGGATGAGACGCGACTCGCGATCCTCGAAGACGGCCAACTGACCGAAGTCTTTCTGGAGCGCGCGCAGGCGCGCGGTCTCGTCGGCAACATCTACAAGGGCCGGGTCAGCAGGGTCTTACCCGGTATGCAGTCGGCGTTTGTCGACATCGGCCTCGAACGCGACGGCTTTCTTTACGTTTCCGACGTTCTCGCCGATATCGAGCAGTTCTCTAGCTGGATGGAAGGCGACGACGACGACGAAGCCGAACACAAGCCGAAGAAGCGTCGGAGTCGCCGGGCGCGCGAGCGGCAACGGATCGAAGAGCTGCTGTCGAAGGGCGACGAGATCCTGGTGCAAATCTCGAAGGCGCCGCTGGGGACGAAAGGCGCGCGGATCACCACGCACGTCTCGCTTCCGGGCCGCTTTCTCGTCTACATGCCCACCGTCGATCACGCCGGGGTCTCCCGCAAGGTCACCGACCGGAGCGAACGCAACCGGCTGCGGAAGATCGTGAATGCGATCCGACCGAAGAATGTGGGCGGGTTGATCGCACGGACCGCCGGCATCGGTCAGAACCAGCAAGACTTCCAGGACGACATGATGTTCCTGATCGAGGCCTGGGAGGAGATCAAGCGCCGCTCCGAGGAGGCCAAGGCGCCCACGCTCATCCACAAGGACCTGTCGGTCTTGTTGCGGCTCCTGCGGGACGTGTTTGCGGAAGATTTCGACCGCGTGATTGTCGATGACGAACAGGAGTATCAGCGCGCGCGGAACTTCGTAGCTCAGCTCCAGCCCTCGATGGTCGACAAGATCGAGCTGTACAAGAAGAAGCCGCCGGTTTTCGACTTCTACAAGATCCAACAGCAACTGGACAAAGCACTCGAATCGAAGGTCTGGCTGAAGTCCGGCGGTTACCTGGTCATCGACCAGGCGGAGGCCCTTGTGGCCATCGACATCAACACGGGCAAGTACGTCGGCAAACGACGCCTCGAAGACACGGTGGTCAAGACGAACCTCGAAGCAGTCAAGGAGATCGTCCGGCAGCTCCGGCTGCGCGACATGGGCGGGATCATCGT
>CBDUAS010000242.1:0-6245 GCA_965365185.1 uncultured bacterium
CCGCCGGCAACCCCCGCGCCGCCGGCGAGTCCCGCGCCGCCGGCGATCCCGCGGAGGATGCGCTCGGCGAGATTCCGGGTTGGTGGGCAAAGCGCTGGCAGGCTCGCTACGGCACGCCGGACGCCGCTGGATGGTTTGCCGCCGCGCTCGAGCCGGCGCCGCTGGCCGTCCGGGCCCACCCGCGTCGCGTGCCACACGCGGATCTCCCGGCGCTCCTTGCCGAGCACGGTGTGGAGGCCCGGCCCTCGGCGTACGTCGCCGGAGCTCTGCGGGTCGTTTCCGGGAACCCCGTTGGCACGGAGCCGCTGCGTCGCGGGCTGTTCGCGCTGCGCAGCGAGGCGTCCCAGCTCGTCGCCGCCTTGCTGCCCGTCGCATCGTCTGATCTCGTGCTCGATGCCTGCGCCGGTCGCGGCGGCAAGGCACTGCAGATCGCCGAGGACGCCGGCCCGCGCGCGATCGTGGCCTCCGATGTCAGCGGCTGGCGCGCCGCCGCGTGTGGCAGGGAGGCGGAAACCGCCGGCCTGCCGGAGGTCCTCCCCGTGGTCGCCGATCTTGCCGTACCGCCGCCGTTTGCCCGCTGCTTTTCCGCCGTCATCGTCGACGCTCCCTGCAGCGGCCTGGGTACGGTGCGCCGGCGGCCGGAGCTCAAGTGGCGAAACGACCCCCAGCGGCTTCGCCGCCTGGCGGCACTGCAGCGCCACATCCTGGAGCACGCCACCGACGTTCTGGCTGCCGGCGGCAGCCTGCTGTACGCCACCTGCTCGACGGAGCCCGAGGAGAACGAGGACGTCGTGGAAGCCGTGCTCGAGCAGCGCCCGGAGCTGGAGCGCCGGCCCGTCGTGCTGCCGGCGGGCGCTGATCCCGGGTTGGTGGGCGACGACGGTTACTTCCGCACATTCCCGAAACACACCGAGCTGGACGGCTTTTTCGCCGCCCTGATGGTCAAGACGCGGTAGGTTCACCGTGCTATAAGAAGGTGCGGAAGAGTCCTACCTGGCGATCACCCCTCCCAAAGCGCTAGACCGAGCAGCATGAACGCATTCGTATCGACCCTCGTCGCGGTCTTCAAGGTCGGCCTCGCGATCGCGGTTTTCGGCGTTCTGTTCGTCGTTGGCGGCTACCTCGGCGTGCAGTGGGCGCTGAGCGCCGAGGAATTCGAAGTGCCCGACGTCAAGGGCATGGAGCTTACCGAGGCCACGGCGCTGCTCGCCGCTCAGGGACTGATCGTCGAGGTCGATGGCCAGACGCTGACCGATAACGTCGTCCCCGAGGGGTCGGTGCTGCGCCAGAACCCGCTTGCCGGTACCGCGATCAAGCGCCAGCGCGGCATTCGTCTGACGCTCTCTTCCGGTCCGCCGCGGCGGGAGCTCCCGATGGTCGTGGGCAACGCGCTGCAACGGGCACAGATCGCCCTGCAGCAGAAGAGCCTCGAAGTCGAGTACGTAGCGCGGGTACACTCGCGCGAGTTCGCCAAGGATCGCGTCATCGGGCAACAGCTCAGCAGCACCGAGCTGCCGGAGGGGGCCAGCGTACCGGTGCGCCTGTTGGTGTCGCTCGGGGCGCCGCCGAGGAAATACGTCATGCCGGACCTCACCTACCTGGATGCCAACGAGATCGGCCCGCAGCTCGTGCGATACGGGTTCAACGTGCAACGTCTCCCCTCAGCGACCAGCGCACCGGGGCGGCCGCCGACAACGATCATCCGCACGGAGCCCTCTCAGGGGTTTCCGGTGGAGCAGGGCGGTGTGATCAAGCTTTACTTGAACCAATGACCGGACAGCGCAACATACAGCTCGCGCCCTCGCTATTGGCCTCCGACTTTGCCGACCTGGGCGGGGCGCTGGAGATGCTCGAGGACGTCGTCGACGTGTTCCACGTCGACATCATGGACGGTCATTTCGTTCCCAACATCACCATGGGGCCGATGATCGTCGAGGCGTTACGACCGCGGACCGAGAGAACCCTCGACGTCCATCTGATGGTCGCGGACCCCGATCGTTGGGTGGGTCCGTACCGGGAGGCGGGCGCCGACTGGATCAGCGTGCATTACGAGGCCGCCATGCACCTGGAGCGCACGCTGAGCTGTATCCGCGATTCCGGGGCGCGGGCGGGAGTGGTTCTCAACCCCGCCTCCTTCCCCGACGGTCTCGAGTACGTTCTGGGGGAGGGCGATTTCGTTCTCGTCATGTCGGTGAACCCGGGCTTCGGCGGTCAGAGCTTCATCCGCTCGAGCCTGCGCAAGCTGTCCGCCTTGCGAGAGCGCCTGGATGCGGCGGGCCTGTCGTCGGTGCAGCTCGAGATCGACGGCGGCGTGGACATGTCCAATGCGGCGGACATCGTGCGTGCGGGAGCGGATATCCTGGTCGCCGGCTCGTCCGTGTACCGCGCCGCAGATCCTCGCGAGGCGGCGCAGAGCCTTCTGGAGGCCGCCCGTTCGGGCGCCTGAGCGGTGCAGGGAGTGAGTGCATGAGCATCACCGATTGGCGGACCAGAATCTCCGGCCGGGGAGCGGAGACGGCATGAAGACGCTGGTAACGGGAGCCGCGGGCTTCATCGGCTCGCACCTTTGTGAGGATCTGGTGCGGCGGGGCGACCAAGTCGTCGGCGTCGACTGCTTCCTGGACAACTACGGGCGCGACATCAAGGACGCCCAGGTCGCCGCGCTGCGGGATGATCCCGCTTTCGAGCTGATCGAATCGCCGCTCCTGGAGATCGATCTGGACTCGGCACTGGATGGCGTGGATCGGGTCTTCCATCTGGCCGCACTACCGGGCGTGCGACCCTCCTGGGGCAAGGCGTTCGCCGATTACCTGTCGCACAACGTCATGTCGACGCAGGCGTTGCTCGAGGCCTGCAAGCAGGTGGGGGTCGGGAGGCTGGTGTACGCCTCGTCGTCTTCGGTTTACGGCGATACCGACGTGCTGCCGATGCGTGAGGACGCGCTGCCGCGGCCCTTCTCACCCTACGGCGTCACCAAGCTCGCCGGCGAGCACATGGTGCGGCTGTATAGCCGCAACTTCGGCCTGGAGACCGTCAGCGTGCGCTACTTCACGGTCTACGGTCCGCGGCAACGTCCCGACATGGCCATCCAGCGGTTCCTCACCGCCGCTCGCGACGGTTCGTCGATCCGCGTTTTCGGGGACGGGACGCAGAGCCGGGATTTCACCTTCGTAGCCGACATCGTCGAGGCCACCCGTCGCGCCGCCGAGACGGGGCAGCCCGGGGCCGTATACAATGTCGGAGGTGGCAGCCGGGTGACGCTCAACGAGCTCATCGGCATGATCGAAGCCGTCTCCGGTGCGCCGCTCAAGGTTCAGCGTGAGGCCGGAAAGCCTGGTGACGTGCGATCCACGGAAGCGGACTGCCGGCTGGCACGAGAGGTTCTCGATTTCATCCCCGCGACGTCGCTGGAAGAAGGGCTCGCACGCCATTGGCGGTGGCTCGAATCCGGCGACGTCGATTCCTGATATGCGCTCGATGTTTCAAACCAGGCGATGGACCAACCTCGCCCCGATTCTGGCGGCGGCGATCATCACCGCCGGCTGCGCCGGCACGTCTCCGCTGCTGACCTCGGACCCCACGGGTACCGCGCTCTGGGAGCAAGGGCAGGACGCCCTCGTCGCCGGCGAGTGGCGCGACGCCGTGACCGCCTTCGATACGCTGCTGCGCAACTATCCGTCGAGCCCCTACCTGGCGGAAGCCCGTTTGGGCATGGGGCGGGCGTACTACGAGCAGGGCCGGGTGGATTCGCTGATCATGGCGATCGACGCCTTCCAGTCCTTCCTCACGTACCACCCGTCGCACGAGGACGTGGACTATGCCCAGTACATGGTGGCCATGACCCACGTAGCCCAGATGCGGACGGCAGATCGCGACCAGACGCCGACGCGCGAGGCCATCGAGGCGTTCGAGATCCTGATCGACACACACCCCGAGAGCCCGCTGTACGAGGACGCGGTGCGCCGCCGCGTCGAGGCGATCGACCTGCTGGCGATGCACGAGCTGCAGGTGGCCCGCTGGCAGTCCGGACGCGACGAGGACTGGGATGCGGCGATCGACCGGGTCGACTACGCGCTCGAGCAGTACCCGGAGACGTCGATCAAGTGCGATCTCCTGTTCGTCAAGGGGGAGGCGTACAAGCAGGGCGAGCGCGTCGAGGATGCAATCGCCAGCTATCGACTCGTCATCGAGCAGTTCCCGGACTGCGAGCGCGCGGAAGAGGCCCAGGAGCGCATCCGCGACCTCAGCGGTAGCTGAAGGGCTTCTCCGGGTTCGACCTCATTCAGTTGAGCCGCTCGGCGATCACGTACGGACGCTTGCTCTGCGCCTCGTGGTAGGTGCGCATCTGCATCTCCGCCAGCACCCCCATGAGCAGAAACTGCACCCCGACGACGATCCCGAGAATGGCGAGGTACAGAAGCGGGTTGCCGGTCATGTCGACCGGGGGTTGCAGCGCCCACTTCATCACCATGACGGCGACCAGCGCGGCGAACGCGACGGCCCACGAAAGCACCGCGGCCGTGCCGAAGACGCGAATCGGGTGGGAGCCGTAGCTCATCAGGAACTTCACCACCACGAGATCGAGCAGCACCGTGAAGGTACGGCCGATGCCGTACTTGGAAGTGCCGCGCTTGCGTGCCCGGTGGTTGACCACCAGCTCCTCGACGGTGCCCCCGGCCCAGGCGCCCAGCGCCGGGATGAACCGGTGGAGCTGGCCGTAGAGCTCGAACCGATCGAGCAAGCTGCTGCGGTAGGCCTTCAGGGTGCAACCGTAGTCGTGTAGGTACACGCCGGTGATGCGCGAGATCAGCCAGTTGGCCACCCGTGAGGGGAACGTGCGCAGCAGAAACCCGTCTTTGCGGTCCTTACGCCAGCCGCTGACGATGTCCGTGCCGGCGTCGAGCGCCTCGAGCAGACGGGGAATGTCCGCCGGATCGTTCTGCATGTCGCCGTCGATCGTAATGACGACCTCGCCGCGGGCGGCGTGAAAGCCGGCCGACAGCGCCGCCGTCTGCCCGTAGTTCTTGGCGAAGCGGATGACCACGAGGTTCGGCCGTTGCCGGGCGGCGGCGCTCAGCAAAGCAAATGTGCGGTCGCTGCTGCCATCGTCGATGCAGATGACCTCGCTCGGTTGCTCGAGCTTGTCGAGCACGCCGAACAGCTCCTGCAGCATCGGCTCGATATTGTCTTGCTCGTCGAACAACGGCACGACGACGCTGAGCTGTGTGGGAGTATCGTCAGGTGACGTCATGTGCGCATTGGGCAGCTACAGGCCATTTCAGGCCACTCTGACGTTGTTTGATCAGCAGGCGAAACAATACTTCGGATTGAGTGTCACGACATGATAGCCTGATCGCATGGTCAACAAGCATACATACCCACGATTTGCGCTGGCGTTCGTCACGTTCGCCGTGGTGCTGATGTTTGCGACCACGGCGGCTGCCGACACGATCTACTTGAAGAACGGCCGGACGATCCGGAGTGCCAATGTTCGGGTCGAGGGAGACCGCGTGCTGTTCACCCAGTTCGGAGGCGAGGCCTCGTTGCCGATGTCGCTCGTCGATCGCATCGTCGAGGACGAAAACGAGAGCCCGCCAACGACGACGGCGCCACCGACGGCCGGAGCTCCGGCCGTCGACGCGACAGGCTCCGAAGTTGCGGATGAGCCTGCCGAAGAGGGTGACGTCGAAGGCGAGGGTGAGGGCGAGGGTGCGGAAGAGGTCCCGCCGGAGCAGACGCGAGAGTACTGGCAGGAGCGGGTGCGCTCGATCCATACGGAGCGGCAGGACGTGGAGCTTCGCATCGAGGATCTGCGCCGCCAGGAGCGCGCGTTCCTGTTCTCGCACCGCTCGACGGCCGAGACCAAGAGTCAGATCGAGGCGGCCCAGGCCCGCCTGGCCGAGCTCGACGAGGAGCTTCGCAACTTGCAGCGGGAGGCGCGGCGCAATTCGGTTCCCGCCGGCTGGTTGCGGCTGCCCTCCTCGGGGAGTTCGTAGAGGATGTCGAGGAGCACGCTCTCCAGTATCGAGCGGACGGCCCGGACCCCGGTCTCCTTCGCGAGCGCCATGCGCGCGACCTCGATCAGGGCGTCGTCGGTCCAGGTCAGCTCGGCGTCATCCATCTCGAAGACCTTCGCGAACTGCCGGAGGATCGCGTTCTTCGGCTTCGTCATGATCTCGACGAGGTCGGTCTCCGAGAGAGGGTGCAGCGCGGCCACGATCGGCAGCCGGCCCACGAACTCGGGG
>CBDUAS010000243.1:0-6227 GCA_965365185.1 uncultured bacterium
GTGTCTGCCTAGCCGCTGCCGATCGCCCGAAACAAGCGCTCGGCCGCCTATGCTGCCCGCCGATACTTCTTGCGGACGGCGTTACGTAACATGTCATCTCAGGGATCGGCATTGCCTGTACCGGCACGTTCGGGAACAGGGCAACGTCTTGTCGGAACCCGTGCAGAGGGGTTGCTCGGGACGGCTCGCGATCAAGCCGTCTTGAGCGCCGTCACGGGGTCGGCCTTCGCTGCCCGCAGGGCGGGAATCAGCGCTGCTCCGAGCGCCACTGCCAGGAGCGTCGCCGACACTGACACCAACGTGATCGGGTCGGTCGGCGAAACCCCGAACAAGAACCCGGACATGGCGGCGGTGGCAGCAACGGAGAGAGCGAGTCCCGACAGGATGCCGATGCACACCAGGGCGGCGACCTCACGCAGCACCAGCCACACGACCTGTCCGGATTGAGCGCCCAGCGCCATGCGCACGCCGACCTCGAGCATGCGACGGCCGACCGCAAAGCTGACCACGCCGTACAGACCCAGGGCAGCGAGCACCAGGGCGACGAAACCGAAGCCACTGAGAAACCGCACGCCCATCCGCGGCAACGACAAGGAGTCGCTGAGATGCTCCGTCATCGTGGAGGCCCCGAGCACCGGGATGTCGGGATCGATGGCGCGCAACTCCTCGCGCATCATCCCGAGTGCGTCGGCCGGGTCCGTTGCCGTGCGCACGAACAGGACGCCCGAGGATGCTCCCGCCTGCAGCCACGGGTAATAGACCTGCGGACCGGTATCCTCGGTCAAGTCGCGAATGATCGAATCGGCCACCACGCCGATGACGCGCCGCCAGCTTTCGGGCCGGCCCTCCGAGCGAAACCGGCGGCCGACGGCGTCGCTCCGTCCCCAGTAACGTCGGGCCAGCGCTTCGCTCACGACCGCGACCGGCTCCGCGTCCGCATTGTCCGCGGAGGTGAACGTGCGCCCATGCAGCAGCGGAATGCGCAGCGTCTCGAAATACCGCGCATCCACGACGTTGAACGGCACCTCGACGCTGAGCTGCCCCGACGGTGGCTCGTATCCTTCCATGACCAGCGACGTGGTGCCGCGCGGGGTCACCGGCAGCGCCGTTCCCAGGCTGGCTTCCTGCACGCCCGGAAGCGCGCGGGTGCGCTCGACAAGATCGACGAGGATGTTGCGCGACTCCTCGGCCCCGTACCCAGCGAATCCCGGGTTCGTTTGCACGTAGGCAACATCCGCGACCGAAAACCCGGTTTCGATGCCTTGGGCTTCGGCCAGGCTACGAACGAACAGCCCGGCGGCCACGAGGAGCACGAACGAAACCGCAACCTGCAAGACGACCAACGCGTTGCGCAGCCCGAGTCGGCGATTGCGCCAGGCGAGCGGCGAGACCTCGTCGCGCATGGCGCCGGTCAGGTCCGGGCGGGAGGTCCGCAGCGCCGGAGCGAGCCCGAACAGAATCCCGGTAACCAGCGACAGCACCAACGCGAACGACAGCACGCGCACGTCGAGCGCCAGCTCGGTGGCGATGGGGATCGGCAGTGGCAGCTCGATGGCCATCAGTGCGCGAACGGCCCAGGCGGCCAACATCACGCCGAGCACGCCTCCGGCAAGCGATAGCAGAACGCTCTCGGTGAGCAACTGACGGACGACCTGCACGCGGTTGGCGCCCAGCGCCGAACGTATGGAGATCTCCTTGCCTCGCCCCGCCGCGCGTACCAGCAGGAGGTTGGCGAGATTGCTGCAGGCGATCAGCAGCACCAGCCCGACGATTGCCATCAGGAGCGCTGCCGACGGCGACAGCATACCGTCGATCTCCGGGTGCACACGTACCTCGCCGGCACCGAAAACGGTGATCTGCCGACCCGTGTTGTGTTCGGGAAACTCCGCCTGCAGGCGCGCTGCGAGGCTGTTCATCGCCTCCTGAACCTGCGGCAAGGTAACGCCGTCCTGCAGTCTGGCTTTGACGAAGAACCAGTGGTCACCGCGCTGCTCGAGCGTCGCCATGGCGTACTCGCCCAACACCGGCCCCAACGACGAAAGCGACAACCACATGTCGACGGAGTTCAACGGCACGTAGCCGCTGTATCCCGCCGGGCCGACGCCGACGACTGTTACCGGCGCGCCGTTGAGACGCAGGACCGTACCCAGAATCTCGGGATCGCGGCCGAACTTCTCCTGCCATGCGCGATGGGAAAGCACCGCCACCGCCGCCGACCCGGGCCTGTCTTCGGTTTCGTTGAACCATCGACCCACAGCCGGCCGCAGGCCGAGGACCTCCATGTAGTTGGCAGTCGCGTACTCGAGCAGCACCCGCGTCAAGCCGTCCCCGCGTTGCATGCTGCTGGCGGAGACGAACGTCGCCGCGACCCCGGAAAACAGGCCGCCGTAAGCCGTGATGTCGCGATATGCGGGAAACGAGGACGAGTTGGGCTCGCCGTCGTCGGAGTCCTGGTAGATGTCCACCAGCTCGGCGGGACGGGCAAACGGCTGGGGCCGGAAGAGCATGGCGTTCACGACGCTGAACGCGGCGGTATTGGCGCCGATGCCGATGGCGACGATGAGGATGGCTGTGGCGGTGAACAGCGGTGCCTTGACGAGCTGCCGCACGGCGTACTTGAGGTCGCGTGCAAGAGAATCCATGAGGCTTCCTTTTCGCGGGGCATGGTGAGGTGGTAGAGCCGCGCGAGGCGGCAGCGGATCGCCGGGAAGGCGGTCGAATAGATACAGGCGCCAGCATTGCATGGTCACAATCAGCGCCCGCGTTGCGAAGATCCACCGCAGCCATCGGCGCGACGGCGGTGCGACAGCCGATCGGCGGACAAGATAGTCAGCGAGCAGATCGTTGTAGGCTGCCTCGAAGACCCGCTCACGAAACCGAGTCGGAAGAGGCCCGGCAAGCAGTCTCGCAGCGCGGAATCGGATCATCCGTCAGGCGCCTTCGGCGCGTACGCGTTCGGCGGCGCGGATGGCGTCGACGTAGAAATCGCGCGTCGCCTGCCAGGCCTCGATCCCGTCCTCGCTGATGGTGTAGAAGCGCTCCTTGATGATCTGACCGTCGACGACCTTCTGCTGGTAGCGTCCCTCGACGAGCCCCGCGTCCTCGAGCCGGCTCATGAGCTGATAGAAGGCGGGGCCGCTGCGGCGAAGACCGAGGTCAGCGAGTCTCTGGCGAACATCTCTGCCCGGGTGCTCGCCGCCGTGCAGAAAAGCGAGTACAGAGAACTGCAAGTGCGTGATTTCCGGTAGCTTGGGCATCTTGTCCCCTGCCGGCCCTGCTGAACGTGTGATCTGTCTGGACTCCGATTGCGGCCTGTCGACTATAACATAATGTGGCCTTATGTCACTTAACATTTGAGCCGCGGAGCGAATTCGCCCCCGGAGGGTCGGCAGCCCATCGCCCGACGAGCTGCTGAGCGACGCGCTCGGAATGGCGACCATGCGATGCAGGGCACGCCTCCGCGGCGGCGCCGCAACCGCAGCCGGTTTACTCTCACGGCCCCATCGTCTACGTTGCTCGACGTCACGTCGACGACAACACTCCGCCCGAAACAACAGACGCAACACAAGAAGATCGAAGGAGAGTGCGCGATGAAGTCCTTTACGCTGCACCGGGGAACGGCCTCGCTGCTGGCGGCCGGCGCCGTCTTGCTCGGCTCGGTTGCCGCCGCGGCGCTACCGCAGGCAGCGCTCGGCACGATCGACTTCCCGACATCCGGTAATCCGCGAGCGCAGGAGGATTTCGTCCGCGGCGTGCTGCTTCTCCACAGCTTCGAGTACGAACCCGCCGCCGCGGCCTTTCGCGCCGCCCAGGAAGCCGATCCCGACTTCGCCATGGCCTACTGGGGCGAGGCCATGACCTACAATCACCCGCTCTGGGCGCAGCAGGATCGCCAGGCGGCCTTGGCCGTGCTCGCGCGCCTCGGACCTTCGGCCGCGAGTCGCGCCGCCAAGGCGGGCAACGAAAAAGAACGCGAGTGGCTCCGCCGCGACTTCGCCTACCGCGACGCCATGCGCCGCATGCATGAGAAGTACCCCGACGACCACGAGGTCGCCACCTTCTACGCGCTGGCGCTTCTCGGCACCTCGCACGAGGGTCGCGACTTCTCCATCTACATGCGATCGGCCGCCATCGTAGAGAGGGTCTTCGCCGAGAATCCCGATCATCCCGGCGCTGCCCACCTGCTGATCCACTCCTTCGACGACCCCGTGCACGCGCCGCTCGGGCTCCCGGCTGCACGGGCGTACTCGAGCATCGCACCTGCCGCCTCGCACGCCCAGCACATGACATCCCACATCTTCGTCGCCATGGGAATGTGGGATGACGTCGTGGAGGCGAACGAGGTCGCTCGCGACGTCCAGGACGGGCAGCGGGCGAGCAACGGTCAGGGCCCGAACGGCTGCGGCCACTACAACTCGTGGCTGCAATACGGATACCTGCAGCAGGGCCGTATCGAGGCTGCAGAGGCGGAGATGGATCTCTGCCAGCGCACGATCCGCGGCGACGGCAGCCGTGGCAACGCCGGTTACTTTGCCAACATGCGAGCGCGGTTCATCATCGACACACAGCGCTGGGCCGAAGCCGACCGCTGGACGGCTGACCTGTCGGGTTTCGTCGGCCCACAGGCCAACCATGACTTCACCACCGGTTTCGCCGCCATCGAGCAAGGGGACGTCGGGCGTGCGAGAGAGATGGCCAAGCGCCTGAACGAAGCCTCCGAGAGCGACAACGCGCCGACGTTCGTCGGCATTCTCGCTCTCGAGCTCGACGCCCTGCTGGCGCTCGCAGAAGGCCGACAGGACGAGGCAGTGGCGATGCTGGAGCGGGCGGCGTTCCTGGAGGAGAACATGCCGTTCGAGTTCGGCCCGCCGGCTGTGATCAAGCCCTCTCACGAGCTGCTCGGCGAGGTCTTGCTGGAGCTCGAGCGCCACGAGGACGCGCTCGGCGCCTTCGAGAGGGCGCTCGAACGATCGCCGCGGCGCACGGCATCGCTGATCGGACTGGCACATGCCGCCACCGGCGCCGGAGAATCCGAGACGGCCGCCGAGGCGCGGGCCGAGCTGCAGGAGATATGGGCCCACGCCGATCAGGGATATCCGGCCGGGCACCAGCGATAGGCGCCGCGACTCGTCGATGACCAAGGCCCCAGCGACAAGGGCCACGACTCGTCGATGACCAAGGCCCCGGCGACAAGGGCCGCTACTCGTCGATCGCCATGCAGCGCCGAGCGGCGTCCTTGCTGAGGGTGTAGGGCTCCAGCAGGGCTCGCAGCTCATCGGGAAGCGGCTTGGCCGCCAGGGATGTCCGTGAGGTGCAAACCAGGACCTCGTGCCCTACCGCGGCGAGCTTGTGGGCCTCGATGTGCAGAACGTCGAAGTTGATGGTGATCGAGCTGGTACCGAATCGGGTGAAGTAAGCAGCCACACGCAGGTGGTCGTCGAGCCGCGGCGGGTAGCGAAAGTCACACTCCAGGTGCACCCGAGGAAGCCAGATGTCGAAGCGCTCGAAGACCTCGCCGTAGGGTAGTCCGGCGGTGCGGAAGAGCTCCGTTTCGGCAATCTCGAAGAACCGGACGTAGGCACCGTAGAAGATGATGCCGGCCTTGTCGACATCCGACCAGCGAACGTACTCGTCGACGACGAAGGGCTCGGGGCTCATGCTCCGGACAATACCACCGGACACACGGACTCACTCGTTCGCACCAGGGGACCGTCAGCGAGACAAAACCTCGCCCGCCGTGATGCCGGTCATCGCTCCGTCACGCACCGCCGCCCGGCCGTTCACCAGGACGTGGACGATGCCCTCGGAGTACTGATGTGGCTCCAAATAGGTGGCACGGTCCGTGAGACGGTCGAGATCGAACACGACGACGTCGGCGTACGCACCGAAACGCAGGACGCCGCGATCGCGGATGCGAAAGACCGTCGCCGGCAGGCTGGTCATGCTGCGGATCGCGTCGGGCAGACCGACCACGCCGTCCTCGAGCACATACTTGCGAATCTTGCGCGGAAAGGTGCCGTACGACCGTGGATGCGGCTTGCCCGCGCCGAAGACCGGCAAACCGCCGTCGGAAGCGGTCATCGTCCAGGGCTGCTGCATCAGTACGCGCACGTCGGCGGCGTTCATGTTGTGGGAGATTATCGAGCCGCTTCCGGCGCCGGTGACGATCTCGATGGCCACGTCGACCGGGTCGATCCCCTGCTCGTCCGCCAGATCCTGCAGGGTAC
>CBDUAS010000244.1:0-6216 GCA_965365185.1 uncultured bacterium
CCTGGCTCTGGCAGAGGCGCGGTCGCATTCCGTTGGAAGAGATCAAGCGACAGGCAGACCGGGTAAACAATCCCATTTCCGACCTGCTGAAATTCGCAAGGAAGAAGGACCTCGACATGGAAAGCAACAACATCAACGAGCTCATTCGCCAACTCGACGCCCTCAAGGAGCGCGAGCGGGCCTTGGAGGCGCTCACTGTCAAAGTGGAGCCGGACGAAGCGACACCCGAGATCTGAGAAACCGAGGTTGGAGAACGGCTAGCGCGCACGCGACAGCCCTCCGAGAGTCTGCCGGCCGGCTTGCCGCACGATGTCCCGAGACCTTACAATTACTCGGTTACCCCACCCCCCCCATTTTGAGGCCAATGAAGATGTACGCAGTAATCGAAACCGGTGGAAAGCAGTATCGAGTGAGCGAGGGCGATGTGGTTCGCGTCGAGAGGCTCACCACTCCCGTCGGCGACGAAGTGTCGATCCCGGACGTTCACCTCGTAGCCGACGGCAAGAAAGTCCACGTCGGCCAACCGACCGTTGCCGGGGCCAGCGTGACCGGCACCGTCGTCGAAGAGGGTCGCGGGCGTAAGCTCGTGGCTTTCAAGAAGAAGCGCCGCAAGGGATACCGGCGCAAGATCGGGCACCGACAGAACTACACCGCACTTCGCATCGACAAGATCGTAGTTTCCTGAGGACCAGACAATGGCACACAAGAAAGGCCAAGGCAGCAGCCGCAACGGCCGCGACAGTAACGCCCAGCGGCTCGGCGTGAAGCGCTTCGGCGGGCAGTTCGTCACCGGTGGGTCGATCATCGTCCGCCAGCGTGGCACCCGCATCAAGCCGGGGCAGAACGTCGGTGTGGGCTGCGATGACACGCTGTTCGCCAAGGCGGATGGCGTGGTTTCCTTCCAGGACAAGGGCCGGCGCGGCAAGTTCGTCTCCGTCCTGCCGGTGCAGTAGCGTCATCTATCTGCCCGCCCCTGCACGATTGACCGCACGGCGCTCGTAGTGCGCGCGCGATACCCAGGAGCAGACCCATGTTCCGCGACCTGGTACGAATTCGGGTGCAAGCGGGCGATGGGGGAAACGGCTGTGTCGCTTTCCGGCGCGAGAAATACGTGCCTCGCGGCGGCCCCAGCGGCGGCGACGGCGGCGACGGCGGTGACATCTACCTGCTGGTGCGCGGCGACCTGGCGCAGCTCGGCCATCTGCGGGACGGGCAGGTTTTCAAGGCGCCGCGCGGTCGACACGGTGAGGGCAACAACCGTCATGGTCGCGGCGGCGACGACAAGGAAGTCTCGGTGCCGCCGGGAACGCTCGTCAGGGACGTTGAAACCGGTGAGCAGCTCGGTGACCTGGCCGCCCACGGCGATCGTTTGCTCGTCGCCCACGGCGGCAAGGGAGGTCGCGGCAACACGCGTTTCAAGTCGTCCACGAACCGCGCCCCCCGCCGCGCCGACCCGGGGCAACCCGGCGAGCGCCGGGGGCTCGAGCTGGAGCTCAAGCTCATCGCCGACATCGGCCTCGTGGGCCGGCCCAATGCGGGCAAGACCACTTTGCTCCGTCGTCTCACCGGCTCTCGCGGGAAGGTGGCGTCCTACCCGTTCACCACGTTGGAGCCGAACCTCGGCATCCTCGAGCTACCGGAATTCCGCCGCGCCGTGGTCGCCGACGTCCCGGGGCTCATCGAGGGCGCTCACCGCGGTGAAGGCCTGGGACTCAACTTCCTCCGGCACGTCGAGCGCACGCGGGCGCTCGCGTTCCTGGTGGACACAGCGCCGCCGGAAGGGTCCGCAGTACAGCACTACGAAATGCTCTGCGAAGAGGTGCGGCGCTATGACCAAGTACTTCTGGAGAGGCCGCGCATCGTCGTGGCCACCAAGATCGACCTGTCGCCGGCCGCACAGATCGTGGAGGCGTTGCGCCTTGCGGCAGAGCGCGACGGGGCTGCGTTTTGTGCCCTGTCGTCTGTCAGCGGCCAAGGTCTGGACGATTTCATCCGCTGGGCTTCCGAGCAACTGCCCGCGAAGCGCTCGTGACGCGGTGCAGCACCCGAGAAACGGAGAAAACCGAGCATGGCGTTGAAGAGGGTGGGCGTTTTCGGCGGTACTTTCGATCCTCCGCACCTAGGACACCTGATTCTCGCCGAGGAGATCCGGGAGGCCTTCGGGCTCGCCGAGATGTACTTCATGCCGTGCAACGAGCCGCCCCACAAGGACCGCGACGACCTCACCGACGCGAAGCATCGATTCGCCATGGTGGTTGCGGCGACCTTGCACAATCCCTTCTTCGTCGCCTCGCCGATCGAGGTGAATCGGCCGGGGAAGAGCTTCAGCATCGACACCGTGCGCGAGCTGGACGCCGTCATGGCTGACGAGGAGGAAATCGTCTTCGTCACCGGTCTGGATGCGTTTCTGGAAATCGAGACGTGGGAGGAGTACGAGCAGTTCCTCGACCTGTGCCATGTCGTCGTGGTCAGCCGCCCCGGCCACGGATTCGAAGACGTCGCAAGACTACCGGAGTGGATCGGCGAGCGAGTCATCGACCTGCGCGGTGCGGAGGTCCAACCGGCTGAGCTCTTTCCGCAAGACTCCAGGGGAGTGTTCCTGTCGGATGCCGTTCATATCGACATCTCGTCCACCGACATCCGCGACCGCATTGCCGCCGGGCTCAGCGTTCGCTACAAGATCCCGGCCGAGGTGGAGCGCTACATTCGTTCCCACGACCTGTATCGGAACGGTGAGCTCGCGCAGCAGGTGGCGTCGTGAGCGGCTCCCAGGGGGCATCCCGGACCGCTTCGTCGGATTTCCCGGACAGCATCTCCATTGTTGCCGATGCCGCCGAGGCCCTGAAGGCGACCGACCTGCTGGTTCTTGACCTGCGTGAGCTCGCCAGCTTCACCGACTACCTGGCGATCTGCACCGGTAGTAGCGACCGTCACGTGCAGGCAGTCGTCGATGCTATCCGTGAGAGGTTGAAGGAAGCGGGAGTGGCGCCGCACCACACGGAAGGCTACGAGAAGGCGAGCTGGGTCCTCGTGGACTTCGTCGATTTCCTCGTCAACGTCTTCACGCCCGAGGCGCGCGACTTCTACCAGCTCGACAGGGTGTGGAGAGACGCTCCGGTGGTCGTCGGCGAGCGGCCGAGGTCGTCCTCCGACGGGGAAGCGCGTTCGACGGCGGCGCAGACCGATGGGCCCTCAGAGGAGTCGGGCCCCGCCGGAGCGTCGGCGGACGCGGCAGAGGAGGTCGTTGCCCCGCCCGATGGCTGATTCGTCGGCCCAGATCGTTCTTTGCTGGCCCGGAAAGACCGCCGCCGCGTACGCCCGGATCGGGGTCGATGAGTACGTTTCACGCATCCAGCGGTTTCGCCGCTGCGTGTGTGTCACGGTTTCGGAGGAGCCGTCGACCAAACACTACAGCGATGCGCACAGGCTCGAGCGGCAGGGGAAGGCGATCCTCGATAAGCTCCAGCCCTTCGGCCCGATATTCCTGGTGGGGCTCGATCCCGACGGAAAGTCGATGGATTCAGCGAAATTCGCAGAATTGCTCAGGCGACAGTGTTACGATGATGCGCGCACTCTGGCCTTCGTGGTCGGGGGGCCTGACGGGCTAGCGAAAGGCGTCCGCGACCGGGCCGACTTGCTACTCGGCCTGTCCCGCATGACCTTTCCCCACGACATGGCCCGTCTGTTTTTGACAGAGCAAATCTATCGTGCCTTCACGATCATCCACGGCCTCCCCTACAGCCGTTAGAGGGACTTCGATGAATGGTCCTCGAGCAGACCGAGAAACAGGTTTCGAGTTTCAATGAGAGCAACCGAGAAGAAGAAGCTCCGCGCCCAGCTCGAACAGAAGCGACGCGAGGCGAACGAAGCATACCGACGGTCGCAGGCCGTCAACCGTGAGGCGACGGCCGAGCCGCTGCAGGATCTTGCCGACCAAGCCTCGGAAGGCTACCGCAAGGAGTTTCTGTACAGTCTCAGCGATAGCGAACGAGAGACCCTGCTGCAGGTCGAGGAAGCCCTCCGCCGCATGGATGAGGGAACGTACGAAGAATGCACCTCTTGCGGCGAGAAGATCCCGCTGGCCCGACTCAAGGCGATCCCGTGGGCGGTGCTGTGCATCGATTGCCAGGAACGACAGGAAGCGGGCGGTAGGTAGCGAGCCATACTCAACAGGCAGGATTCGAGATGTCATTACGAAACTTGGTAGCGCTGCTCACGGTTTTCGCCGTGGTTTCGATAGGCATCTGGACCGCAACCCTCAACACCGAAACGGTCACGTTCAGGTTTCCGGGATTCCCGGCGCGCGAGGTTCAAACCAGCCTGTGGGTCGTTAACCTCCTTGCAATCCTCGTCGGCATTCTGGGCACGCTTCTCTACACCGTCATCCTGTCGTCGAAGGCGGCCTTCGTGCGCTGGCGCCGGATGCGCAGCGATCAGCGGACGGCCGAGGATACGGAGCTCATCCAGAGCGGTTTGGCGGCCGCCGTGCGCGGCGAACATGCCGTCGCGCTGGAGCGTTTCGAGCGCGTCCTCGAGCACGACCCCGAGCGCCTCGGGGCCTGGGTCCAGGGCGGCAACACCGCGCGGGCGATGGGCGACCTGGAGAAGGCGGTCGAGATGCACATGCGTGCCCGCGGTCTCGCCCCGGACAACGCCGGCGTTCACGACGCGCTGTCACGCGACTTCGAGGCGTTGGGGGAATACGCCCGGGCGGTGGGGCACATCGAGCAGCGCCTCGCGGCCGAGCCGAAGGGGGACGCCGAGCTCTTTGCCCGCCTACGCGAGCTGCTGGGGCGCCAGGGACGTTGGAACGAGGCACTCGAAGCACAAGACAGGCAAATCAAGCTGTTGCGTGATCCGCAGCGGCGTACCGAAGCCGAGGACGTCACCCGTGGCCTGAAGCTGGAGAAGGGCCGCGCGCTTCTCGAACAGGGCACGGCGGAGTCGCGACAGAAGGCACAACAGATCTTCGCCGCCCTGCGCAAGGAAGACCCGCGGTTCGTTCCCGCGTACCTGTTGCAGGGTCGTGCGCGCCAGGCCGCCGGCGATGCCGAGGGCGCAGTCCAGGCATGGAGGGAGGGGGTGGAGAACACTCACGACCTGGAGCTGCTCAACGAACTGGTGACGCACTACTTCGACGCCGGCGACCCGGAACAGGCTCTCCGCGCCTTCCGCCGCGCGGCGGACACCATTGGCGGCGAAGACGGCCGCGCCGCACGGCTCGGGCTGGCCTTGCTGTACTCCCGGCTGGAGATGATCGAGGAGGCGCGCGCGGAGCTCGAGCGGCTCGAAGACGAGATCGAGTTCTCCCCCACGGTGACGTATCACCTGGCGAAGCTGAGCGCGCGCGCAGGGAACTTCGAGCAAGCAGCCGACCGCTTCCGCCAGGTCATCCAGGCGTCGAACCTTCTGGAGCCAGGGTACGTTTGCCGGAGCTGCGGCGCGAAGCACGTGCGGTACCTGATCCGCTGTCAGCAGTGCGGCCGGTGGGGAACCGTGGGGCTCGACACTCGTGAGGAGCTGCGGCCCGTGGAGGATCCCGCCGTCAACGCGCCGCGCGTCTGAGCCTTCTCTCGTTCCCGAGCAACAGCGCCGGCGGTGACCGTCTCATTCGTATGTGTCTCCGGGTTGCAGCGCGTCGTGGTCGGGGTTGCCGATATTGTTCTGCCGGCGTTTTGTCGGGCCTGTGCAGGACCGGTTGGGGACGCAGAGTGGGCGCCGCTGTTGTGCACAGCGTGCGGGCGGGACTTCGAGGTCCACGACCGGTCGGTTGGCACCTTCGAGTCACTTGTCGAGGCTCATGCCTACGCCCTCTTCCGTGGTCCCGCACGTCGTTTGCTCCTGGACCTGAAGTACGCCGGCGTGATGCGCGCCGGCACGGCGATCGGCGAGCGTATGGCCGCCGCGCGCGGAGCACAGTCGCTGCTGCGGCAAGCCGAGGTCGTGGTGCCGGTGCCTTTGCACTGGATGCGCCGATGGCGGCGCGGGCACAATCAGGCCGCCACCCTGGCCGCTGCGATGTGCCGGGCCCGCGGCGATCTGACGCTGGTTCATGCACTACGACGGCGATTCACCCGCCCGCAGGTGGGTCTTGCACGCCGGCAGCGTCTGGACAACGTCCGCCGTGCCTTTGTCGCCGCTGCGGGTGCCGGCGAGTCGGTAGAAGACCGCCGGGTCATCATCGTAGACGACGTGCTCACCACGGGGGCAACCGCT
>CBDUAS010000245.1:0-6202 GCA_965365185.1 uncultured bacterium
GTTGGGGTCGACGCGGTTGGTTCAACGAGTAGCGTGGCCGTCGTCGCCGTGGCGACAGAGTAAACGATTGAATGACGATGAAGCGTACCAAATCGGCCCGCGTTGATCAAAGAAGGAAGGCGATCCGCCGCAGGCGGACACTGCGAGCAGAAGCCCGCATAATCGTCCGACGGGTGATCGTCGAGCCATTCCCGACTTCCGGTTCGGTATCCTGGATTCGTTTTCCGCGTAGCCCTCGGGAGGCGCTGCGGCACGGGCCTGGTCGGTCGGCGCCACGGTGCCCTGAGCAGCAGGCGAAGAGGCCGGGGGCGAGTGTGCGGTTTCCTCGGTATCCGAGTCAACTGGTCGAAGCGATCTCAACGCGGAGGCTTCAGCTCCGGTGAGCCCCGTCACCGCGTCCGATGCAGGACGGCCTCGGCGAGCGTCGCCAACGCGGCGCGCGCCCGCCCGTGCGGCAAGGGGCCGAAGCACCCGATCGCCTCGGCGACGCGCTCGCGGGCGATCTCGAGGCAATCGTCTACGCCGCCGGCGGCGCGTACCCCGGCGACCACACGCGCCAGGAGAAGCTTCGGGGTCGGGCGGTCGGGCGGTTGGGCGAGAAGCTCTTGGACCATCGCCGGCAACGACGGGTCGCGCTCGAGCGCCAGCAACAAGGGATAGGTCATCTTCCCCTCGCGCAGGTCGTTGAGCACGGCCTTGCCGGTGACGCTCGCGTCGCCGTTGAAATCGAGCACGTCGTCGACCAACTGAAAGGCCACGCCAACACGGTCGCCGAAGGCCACCAACTGGGTGCACTGGTCGTCGGGAAGGCTGCCGGCGCGGGCACCGGCGTACAGCGCCCAGCGAAACAGCGCCGCTGTCTTGCCCTCGATGACACGGAAGTAATCGCTGCGCGGCGCGTCGAGGCGACCACGGTTTTCGAGCTGCAGGGCCTCGGCCTCGATCATTTCCTCGACGGTGGTGAGGGCGCGGTCGTAGACGTCGATCGGCGCCACCCGCCGGATGCGCTTGAGCGCCTGGATCAGCAACCAATCGCCGGACAGGATCGAAGACGCGTTGCCGTACAACACCTGGGCCGTCGGCTCGCCCCGACGCTGTTCGCCATCGTCGATGACGTCGTCATGAAGCAGGGTGGCGCTGTGGATGAGCTCGGCCGCCACTGCCAGATCGAGGGCCGCGGGACCGAATCCGGCGCCGAACCGGGTGGCAACCACCACGCACATCGGTCGCACGCGTTTGCCGCGCAGCCCCAGCAGGTGGCGCGCACCGGGGTGCAGCGCGGGGGTGTCATCGCGGATGAGCGCAAGCTCGCTTTCAACCCGCGCCAGGTCGTCGTCGAGCCACAGGCGCACCTCCCGCAGGCGGTCGACGACATCCGTCGAAGCGCGCTCGACGGTGGGTTTTCGTGCGTCCAGCGTCGGGTTTGCAATCGAAACACTCATCTCATGCCACGGTGGCTATTTGGCGAGGTGGTGGATCTTGCCGCCCATCTCGAGCACCTTCTTCTGCACCGACGGCGACAGCCGCCCCACCTGCTCATACCAGTCCGTGAGGGTTTCGAGCAGCTCGAGCAGCTCGAGCATGCGCTGGCGGGCGTGCTCGTCCGCGTCACCGGAGCTCTCGGCCTGGTCGATGCACTCGCGCAGCATGGCGATGGTGGGATCGATCTCGCGGCGCCGGCGTTGCTCGAGGATGGTGAGCAGCATCTTCCAGGGATCCTTCATGGTTTCGAAGAAGTCGCGGCGATCGCCCAGCAAGTGGACGACCTTGACGATGCCCCAGGCCTGCAGCTCGCGCAGGCTGGTCGAGACGTTGGAACGCGCCAGCGCCAGCGTCTCCGAGATCTGCTCGGCATTGAGCGGCTCCGTCGACAGGTACAGCAGGGCGTGGATCTGCGCCATGCTGCGGTTGATCCCCCAACGGCTGCTCATCTCCCCCCAGTGCAAGATGAATTGGCGGGCAACAGGGCTGAGTGGCTGCATGGTTTCTCTCATTTCTGTATAAACAGAAATTACCGACGCAACGGCAAGAAGTCAAGGTGGGTGCGCTGCTGCCGGGCCTACAGGTCGTGGACCGGCGGGTCGCCACGCGAATATCGCAAGAGCCGACGAACAGCAGGAGGCCGCGACGACCGTCCCCTCGTTGCTCGGCGGTGATCTCGGCTGTATCGTCCCTCCCCATCTGTTCAGCCCTTTCAAGGAGGTACGCGCAATGAGGTACTCGAATCGAGCCCGCCTCGGCCTTGGCGTCCTGGTCGCGATCGCGATCTTTGCGGCCTCGCCGCAGCTCCTCGGCCAATCGGTGACCACCAATCCGTTCCGACCCGTCTATGGATGGGGTGAGCTGCCGGAAGGGCGCGAGTGGGGCTCGACGAGTGCGGTGGAGATCGCGCTGGACGGCAACATATGGGTCGCCGAGCGGTGTGGCGCCAACACCTGCGTCGGTTCTGATTTGGATCCGGTGCTGCTGTTCGACGTGGACGGCAACCTCATTCGCAGCTTCGGTGGCGGTCTGATCGCCTGGCCGCACGGCATCGACGTGGACCATGAGGGCAACGTCTGGATCGCGGACGCCTGGAACAGGGGGGCGGAGAACACCGGCCACGCGGTGCTCAAGTTCTCGCCCGAGGGCGAGCTGCTGATGACCATCGGCACGCCCGGCACGCCCGGCAACCCGCCCGAGAGCCTCACGCGTCCGTCCGACGTCCTGGTGGCGCCCAACGGACAGATCTACGTCGTCGACTCCCATGACCGAGACGTCGCCCGCGTGATCCGCTACGCGGCCGATGGCACCTACATGGAGACATGGGGCGAGCTCGGCTACGGCCCCAAGCAATTCCGTGATCCTCACGCGCTGGCGATGGATTCGCAGGGCCGCATCTTCGTCGGCGACCGCTACAACAACCGCATCCAGATCTTCGATCAGGAGGGTGAGTTCCTGGCGATCTGGACCCAGTTCGGCCGGCCGAGCGGCATCTACATCGACGAGAACGACATGATCTACGTCGCCGACTCGGAGTCCAGCCCGGCGCCGAACGAGTTCACCGGCCAACGCAACGCGGGCTGGGAAAAGGGCATCCGCATCGGTGACGCCCGCACCGGCTGGGTGCACCACTTCCTTCCGGACGACAGGGCTGACGTGAACGGCTTCAGCGGGCCCGAGGGCGTCGCCGTCGACGGCGACGGCAACGTCTACGGGGCGGAGGTCTCGCAGCGACGCATCACGAAGTGGGTGCGGTTTCGACGCTGACCGGCGATCATCTCGCACAGGAGCAAAGGAGCGCGCTGATGCGCCGGGATTTCGTGCCGTTTGCACAAGAACGGGTGATGTCGAAGTGGGAGAACGTCGTCGACTACAACCTCGGCGACAGTGGCGTTCACCCCATCACCACGCGGGAGCTTGTCGATGACCCCGAGGCGATCGAGGAGCTGCTCTCGACGGGGCTTTATCACCCGCAAGCGAACGGCATCCCGGAGCTGCGCGAGCGCATTGCCGCCCTCTACCCCGGCGCCACGCCGGACAACGTGCTCGTCACCAGCGGTGCCGCCCAGGCCAACTTCACCTCGATCTGGACGCTGCTGGAAGCAGGCGACGAAATCGTCGTCTTGCTGCCGAACTACATGCAGATTTGGGGCATCGCGCAGAATTTCAGGCTCCAGGTCAAGACCTGCAACCTCGACGAGAAGCTCGACTGGGCTGTCGACCTCGACGAGCTGAACCGCGCGGTCACCGACAAGACCAGGCTCATCGCCGTCTGCAATCCCAACAATCCCTCGGGTCACATCATGACCGCGGAGGAGATGAACGCCGTTGTCGCCGCCGCCGAGCGGGTCGGAGCGTGGCTGCTGGCGGACGAGGTCTACGCCGGCACCGAGCGCACCACCGACGAGGTCACGCCCTCGTTCTGGGGTCGCGGCGAGCGCGTCCTGGCAATCGGCAGCATGTCCAAGGCGTATGGCATGCCGGGCGTGCGGATCGGCTGGATCGTCACGTCGGAAGACGCGGTAGAAGAGATCTGGGCGCGTCAGGAGTACGTCACCATCGGCAGCGCAATGCTGGCCAACAAGCTGGCCGCATTTGCGCTTTCTCCGGAGGTGCGCCCCCGGATCCTGGCGCGCACCCGGGAGTACACCCGCGGTGGCTATGCTCACTTCGAGCGCTGGGCCCGGAGTCACGGCAGTCTCTTCACCTGGGTACCCCCGCAGGCTGCGCCCATCGTCCTCGTTCGCTACGACGCCGACATCAACTCGACCGAGCTGTGCATGCGCCTGATTCATGAACAGAGCGTCGAGATCGTGCCGGGTGACCACTTCGGCTTGGACGGTTACCTGCGTATCAGCTACGGATTGCCGGAGGACTACTTGGTCGAGGGGCTCGATCGTTTGTCGCGGGTGTTTGCCGCGTCAGGTTAGGAGCGAACGCGGCACCACCCCGGAGCTTCACGGAGTTGCTCGGAGACAATCGCCCGTTCGTGCTCGTTTGGCCCGACCGGAGGAGACAATGCAGTTCATCAAGGAAAGCGTGTTGCCTGCCAGCGTCGAGGAAGTCTTTGCTTTTCACGAGCGGGCCGACGCCTTCTCGCTGCTGCAGCCGCCGTGGGACCGGGTCGAGATCATCACGCCGCCGCGCAGCCTGGAGGTCGGTACCCGCGTCGAGCTGCGGACCAAGGTGGGGCTGTTCTGGATCCGCATCGTGGCCGAGCATGTCGCCTACGAGAAGAACAGCCGCTTCGAGGACGTGATGGTGGAGGGCCCGTTCGCCAAGTGGCACCACAAGCATCTGTTCTTCGAGCACGAGGTCGTGTGCCGGCTCCGCGACGAGATCGAGTACGTCCCGCCGCTCGGCTGGTTGGGCCGTCTCGCCGATCCGATTGCCGTCCGTCCGAAGCTGGTCAAGCTGTTCGACTACCGGCACGAGGTGACGCGCCGCGAGGTGCTCGCGGCACGCGACGATGGCTGAGTGCAAGGCGCGATGGGCTCATTTCCATCGCGGCAGGGCTCAATCGCTCGGATCAGAATCCAACCCCGGAGTGTAGAGCTCGAGACCCGGTAGATCGGCGAAGTCGGCCCTGTTCAACGTCCACAACGCGCCCGCCTGGACGATGGCGCAGGCGGCGATGGCGAGATCGACCTCACGGCCTCGTGGGCGCGGCACCTGCTCGTATAGCTCGGCCGCGAGGCCGGCTTCGCGGTGGCCGAAGGCTACCGTCTGTCGGCGAGGGAACAGCGCCTCCTGAGCCTCGAGCTCCGGGATGGTCCGCGGTCCCCGAAGCCACTCGAAGAGCACGAGGGACGGGACAACGATGAGCTCCGCATCTGCGATCGCCTGACGCAGTGCCGCTGCGGAACGTCTCGGCCCGGTCAGCGCGTCGACGAGGACCGACGTGTCGAGGACGATCAACGGCCGTCGTCACCGGCAGAGCGCCTGCCGCCGTTGCGTCGCGCGCTGCGGATTTCGTCGAGCTCGTCATCGACTTCGCTGGCGGGGCGGGGGGGAATGCGCTCCACCACCTCGTCGAACGTGCGCAGCATCCGCAAGCGCTCCCGCTTGCTGAGCCGGCCGATGCGGGCCGCGTAGTCGTTGATCGCCTCCCTTACGACCTGACTTTTCGGTTTGCCCAGCCGATCCGCGGCTTCCTCGAGGCGAGCGAGGGTCGCGGCGTCGATCGTGTAGGTCACTTTTCGTTTTGCCATAGCACTACCATATTGCCATACTCATTCCGCCGAGCGTAGCCGATCGATTCACACCAGCCCCATCGACCACATCAGCCAGACCGCCGCGAACGATGCGATTCCGCCCACCGCCGTTGCGCCGCCGTACCCGAAAAGGGCTTCGTCGACCCCCAGGCCGGTCAGTGAAGTGCAAACCCAGAAATAGCTGGAGTTCACGTACTTGATGATCACCGAGCCCGATGCTCCCGCCAGCATCGCGGCTTCGGGAGAGAGCCCGAGGGTGCCCAGCATGGGCGCCACCAGGGAGGCGGCGGTGATCACGCCCACCGTCGTGGATCCGGTGAGCGTGTTGCCGAGGACGCCGATCATGAACGGCAACAGGATCGAGGGCAGGCCGTAGGCAACGAAAACTCCGGCGATGAAATCGACGGCGGGCGTGCCTTTGAGGATCTCGCTGAGCGACCCTCCCAGCCCGGTGACCACCAGGATCATGGCCGACGTCTTCAGGCCGTCCCTCACCCACTGGTTGG
>CBDUAS010000246.1:0-6201 GCA_965365185.1 uncultured bacterium
GGGTACGCGAGCCTGCGGCCGTCGGGGCTCCAGACGGGCCCTCCGCTCGATCCGTCGAACGTCAATCGTCGCGTCGTCTCGCGGCGGCGGTCGTAGACCCAGAGATCCCTGTCTGTGCGCCGGCCGAGGATGTAGACCAGGCGCTCGCCGTCCGGCGAAACTCGCGGCGCTGAATATCCCCCCTTCGGCAGCGGGAGCGTCTCGGTGTTGCCGTTTCTCTCTACCCAGACGAGCGACCTGCGGGGCTCGGGATAGGTCCCACCGGTGGCGTAGACGAGAGTCCCGGCTGCGGCGGAAAAGCCGAACTGACCGGCGCCCGTGTCGAGCGAGGTGGCGGCGGCGCCGCTCGCCTGCAAGAGATCTTCGACGATGCGCACGGGTTGGGCCGTGACCTCGAGACGTTCCGGAGAGAAGGGTGCGGCCATGAGAGCGCCGTCTCGGACGAAGACCACGTGCCCCGTGGAAACATAGCGAGCGTCGGAGCCTCCCTCGAAAAGGACTCTTCGCTGATCAGATTCGAGCGACTGCACGACGACGTCGGCGTGCGCCGAATCCAGGTCGTACATCACCGTGTACAAAACGGCCTTGCTCCCCGGCAGCACGTGCGGCAAACGGTGAGCCGTCTCGCCCCTGTCGAGGTCCAGCGTCGTGAGCGGCTCGGGCATTCCGCCGCCGGCAGAAACCCACAGCAGAGCTCCCAACTCCCCCGCCGCGAACACGACCGTGTCGTCGTCGGCCCAGCTTGCCCCGAAGGGCGGCGGCGCGTTCGCCACGATCGTCTGCGGATCGCCGCCGTCGCGCCGCGCCTTCTTCAAGGCGCCCGACGCATAGAACCCGACCCACTCGCCGTCCGGTGAGAAGAAGGGGTTGCTGCCGCCCTCGGTGCCCGGAATGGGGTTGGCCTGCTGGCGACCCATCTCGCGCAGGTGGAGCTGTTGCCCGTTGTCGCCGGCGGCCGAATAGACGAGATGCTCACCGTTGGGCGACAGGGCCACGGCCGTCCGGCTCGGTCGCAGCAGCCCCCAACTTCCTGCCTCCAGTGCGTCTCCCCCCGTCAGATGCTGTCCGGGTGGCAGCTCGATGAGGGCGCGCGCGACGCGAGGCGGCGGGGGAGGCGATCCCGGCACCACGCTCCAGAGCGCCACGGCGACGGCAACCACCGCCAGGCTCCATGGCAAGGCCCGGCGCCACAGCGCCGGCGGAGATGTCTCGGCTGCCGCCCCCACGAGCCCACCGACGGGCTCGTCGAGCGCCTCCTCGATCTCGAGACGCGCGTCGGCGATATCGCGCAAGCGCTGAGCGGGGTCCTTGCGCAGGCAACGACGCACGACCGACAGCGCCAACCGCGGTGTGTCGGCCGGGAGGGCGCTCCAATCGGGCTCCTCCTCGGCGATGGCCGCGAGGGTATCGGAGACGGTGCGGCGATCGAAGGCCTTGCGTCCCGAGAGAGCTTCGTACAACACGCATCCGAACGCCCAGATATCGGCGTGCCTGTCCGCCTCCTGGCCGCGAGCTTGCTCCGGGCTCATGTAGGCCACAGTGCCGACGATAGCCCCCCTGTAGCTGCCCCCGACGGTGATGCTCTGCGTCGGCGGTTCGCTTTCCGTGGCATCGAACACCTCCACGTCGAGAGAGGCCGCGAGACCGAAGTCCAGCACCTTTGCCAGCCCACCGGGCGTCACCTTGATGTTGGCGGGCTTCAGGTCGCGGTGGACCACGCCGTGGACATGCGCTGCCTCCATACCCGCGGCGATCTGACGCCCCAATTCCAGCGCTTCCCGAACGCTCATCCGTCCTGCGCTCAAGCGGGCGTCGAGCGTCTGACCCTCCACCAGCTCCAACACCGGAAACCTGACCCCTTCGAATTCTTCCAAGCTGTGGATGTGCGCGACGTTCGGGTGAGAGACGGATGCCAGGAGCTTGCTTTCGCGTTCGAGAAGAGCGATGCGCTCCGGGTCGGAGAGGAATCCCGGGGGCAACATCTTGATGGCCACCTCGCGGCCCAGAACGTTGTCGCGGGCCCGGTATACGACTCCCATGGCTCCGGCCCCGAGGTTGCCGAGGATCTCGTAGTGGCCGAGCTGTGTACCGACCGCCAGGGCACCGTGGATCCGGGTGGCGAAATCGGTCGCGAAGCCCTGCGGCGGAGCCCCGCCGGAAGCGCCCGCATCCGGGCCGGTGACGTCCGCGCCTGGCGAGTCGGAGTCTACGTGGCTTCGCCGGCCCACGCGGACAATGAAGCGGTATCCGCGCTTCCGCTTCGTCTCGATATAGAGGGGTTCGCGGGCGTCGTCACCGAGCGCCTGCCGGATGATGCTCAACGCCTGTGTGAGGGAGTCCTCGCCGACGAACGCGTCCTTCCAAACGGCGTCCAGGAGATCGTCCTTCGAGATCACCTCGCCCGGCCGGCGCAGAAAGACCTCCAGGAGGGCCGCGGCGCGAGGGGGCAACAGGATCTCCCGCGCGCCGCGATAGAGCAGACGCGGGCCCGGATCGAACTCGAACGGCCCGAAGGTGAGCACGTCCTCCAGGAGTGCTGGAGCCTTTTCGGCGCTGCCGCCCGATGCGCGCTGCATGATCCCTCCCCGTGCTGCGGGACGGTGTTGCCACGACGAGCACGAGGTTACTTCGCGCCCGAGGTGTCAGACAACGAGCCGTCGCTGGGCCGCCGTCGGGAAATCCTCAAGTTATCTTCAGGTTCCAATCACGATCCGCGGCTCCGATTCTGCGAGGTTGGCGGCATGACGTATTCGCAGAACGCGGGCGAGCCTGGCCGATCGCCACGAGCTGCTGCCCGCCGCGACCAGGAGGTCAACGATGCCGCGAATCGATCATCTCCATCGCCACGCCGCCGCCGCGCTGAGGTTTGTCATCTTCGCCGCCGCCCTCGTTGCTGCAGCCTGTGGCGACGTGAACATCGGCCCCACGCAGCCGTGGACTCCCCCATCCGGCGACGGTGCCGCCGGGATCCGCACGCTGCGGATCACAGGAAGTCTGACCGCCGAGCAGGGCACCGTGCACGAAGCCACGGTTCTCTTCGACGGCGGCGAGCTGTCGGGGTCGCGCGTCGAATGCTCGGAGGCCGCCGGCTGCGGGAAGCTGGATCTGGCCGCGACAACGACCAGCCCCGCCGGCACGCATACGATCTCGTTCCAGGTTCGGAGACAATCGCTGGAAGTCGTGGAATACGTGGCGGAGTTCAACGTGTGGGTTACCCGCGCAGGGCTGCCGTTCGTGTTGCAGTTCGACCCACCGCCGATTCGCGCCACGTTGCGGGCGGGAGAGACGGTGAGCTTCCAGTTCGAGTTCAGGGATTGACCCGGGAACCGGGCCGGCAGAGCTGCGACCGCGGCGGGAACCGAGTGGCCGCCAGGAGCTCTTGTGCGGTCATGGCTCCTCCCACTCAGTTCCCCACGCCTTCCTTGGCTGCGCTGGCGGAAGACCTGAGTCACCTGAACCGGTTATAAACACGGATCAGATTGTCTGATTTAAGGGCAAAGAAGAAGATTGGGCTGTGCCCCGTGGGCCGAGGATGCTTTGATCTCGATGCCCGAGAGGCGCAACGCCATCTAAGGCGATCTTGCGTCGCCGCGACCGGCAATGTCACGGGAGAGGTCGCGCGCCCGAGCGAGAGCGGCCTCAGCCTCCTCGTCGCGTCCCAAAGCGCGCAGGACCTCTCCGTAACTCTCCAAGGTCGGGGCGAGATCCGGTGCCTGGTTGAGCTCGTGGATGGCGATGGCGCGCTCGAAGTAATCGGCTGACTGCGGGTAGCGTTCCCACCGACGGTACAGCTCAGCCAACCCTTGGTATGTGAGCGCGAGCGCCGGATGCTCGGGACCGAGGGCGGTCTCGCGGATCATGGCGGAGCGTTCGTACAAGCGCAGCGACTCGCTGTACTCCCCCTGAACCATGTGGACCCTGGCGAGGTTGTTGAGCGAAGAGGTCACCGCCGGGTGTTCCATGCCGAAGGTGGTCTCACGTGCCGTCACGGCCCTCTCCAGGTAGTCGCGTGCAACGTCGTAGCGCTCCATGTCCACGTTCAACGCCCCGAGATTGTGCAGCACGGTGGCGAAGAACGGGCTGTCCGGATCGAGCTGGCCCTCGTTGATCCGCAGGGCGCGTTCCAGCACCGCCGCCGCCTCTTCCAGCCGGCCGGTCCGTGCGTATACCGCGCCGAGGTCCGAGAGCGCCTGGGCGAGCGCCGGATGGTCCGGCCGCTCGGCTGCTTCGATCAGCTCGACGGCCCGCTGCATCTCGGTCAGCGCCTCCTCCTGCCTGCCGAGGTTGCTGAGAACGGCGCCTCGGTCGCCGTGCAGGGCCGAAAGAAGCTGCGGGCTCGGCGGGGCATCCTGCACGAGCTCGAAACCGCGGTCAGCGGCCGCCAGCGCTTCGTCGAAACGGCCGGCGCGCATGTAGGCGTCGGTGAGGATTCCGGCCGCGTCCGCCACCAGGTCGGAATCGAGGGGGTCGGCGGCCGCGAGATGGTTCAACGCCCGCTCGGTTGTCTCGATGGCCTGGTCGAACCGGCCGAGCCCGATTTGGGCGGTCCCGAGCCCCTTCGCCACTGCGGCGGCCTCGACGCTCGCGGGACCGTTCTCCCTCTCGCGTATCGCCAGCGCCTCGGCGAGCGCCGCCTCCGCATCGTCATATTGGCCGAGCGAAACGTACGCCTGGCCCATGGTCCGGAGCATCCTCGCCTTTACGAGAGGCTGGTCGTCGAGGTCACTCAGGCGCTCGGCGGCGCGGTCGAGAATCTCGTCGAGGGTTGTGTCCGCCTCCGGCCGGTCGAACGGGTTGGCGCCGCGGAACAGCTCTTCCACGAACTCCACGGCCTGCTGGGCGGTTGCCGCCTCGAGCTCCGCCCGTTCGCGCTGGCTATTGGCCTGCAGCAGGCCGTACAAGGTCCCCACCAACCCGAGACCCAGGGCCAGGAAGGTGACGGCGATGCCGGCAACCAGCGCCCGCTGGCGTTTGACGAACTTGCCGGCGCGGTACGACCAGGTGTCGGGACGCGCTTCGACGGGGGCGCCACGGAGGTATCGACGGATGTCTGCGGCGAGCTGGTCGGCGCCGGCATAGCGCCGATCCGGCTCCTTGCGCAGGCTCTTGAGAACGATGTTGTCGAGATCACCGCCAAGCTCGCGGCGCAATCGCGACGACGTGCTCGAGCGGGCGTCAGCGACGGCCTGCGCCCAGGTCCGCGCCTGCTCGGGCGCGTTCGAGCTTGCGGATTCTTCATCGCGCTCGAGCGCGGCGCTGGGTGCGATCGCCTCCTCGCTGCCGAGCACCCGCTGCACCTCGGCGATCGGCAGCTCCGCCAGCCGGTGCGGTCGGCGCCCGGCAAGCAGCTCGTAGAGCAACACCCCCAACGAGTAGACGTCGCTGCGGGTATCGGCGCCGCCGGGGCGGGCGCCGGCCTGTTCCGGGCTCATGTAATCGGGCGTTCCGACGAGCTGTCCAAACTCGGTCACCGGGGAGCCCCGATCGGCCACCGGGTCGATCGCCGTGGCGACTCCGAAGTCGATCACCTTCGGCAGGGCGACGCCGTCCTGCTCGGCAACGAGGATGTTGGACGGCTTCAGGTCACGGTGCAGGACACCCTTCTGGTGAGCGTGCTGCACCGCATGGCAGACCTGGAGAAAGAGCCCCAGCCGGCCGTCGATCGACAGACGGCGCGCGTCGGCGTACTCGGTGATCGCTACGCCGCGCACCAGCTCCATGACGAAGTACGGCCTGCCGTGATCGTCGGCGCCTGCGTCGAGCATCTTGGCGACGCCGGAGTGGTCGAGCAACGCCAGTGTCTGCCGCTCCGCATCGAAGCGCGATGTGACGCTCCGCCCGTCGAGCCCTCCCTTTATCAGCTTGATCGCCACGTCGCGGCGAACCGGCTCGACCTGGCGGGCGCGGTAGACGGTGCCCATGCCGCCGTGACCGAGCACCGCGACGATCTCGTAGGGGCCGATGCGGGTGCCCTCCGGCTCCGCCTGCTCCGGCGCCAGCTCTTCGAGAATCCTGCTCCAGTCGGCCCCGGCCAGTCCGCCGGTCAACAGCAGGGTGGGCGTGTGCGCGTCGTGGGCCAGCAACGACTCGACCTCCGCGCGCAGCTCTTCGTCGCCATCGCATTGGCCGGCAACAAACCGGCCGCGGTCCGCGGGAGGCTGCTGCAAGGCGTCCGCGACGATCCTCTTGGCGCGCTGGAAA
>CBDUAS010000247.1:0-6179 GCA_965365185.1 uncultured bacterium
CCCGGTGGCCCTGCGGCTCCGCGCGGAGCACCCCCTGCCGGCCGGCAGCACCGCGTAATCGCAGCGTCGAGCTTTCTACGCGCCGGCCGCCTGCCGCAGACGTGCCGCTATGTCGCTGACGATCCGGCCGGCACGATCGGCGCCCAGCAGCGGTTCGGCCCAGGTGAAGTTGAGCGTGGCGGCACCGGCAACGGATGCCGCGTGGACGCAGATCGCGGCACCGTTCGTGGGGCTTGCGCTTTCGAGGAACCCCAGCCGCTCGAGCTCGAGGGCGCCGTAACGCTCGTAGAACTCGAGCCGTCCGACGTTGTTGACGACCGCTGCCGTCCGCGCGGCGCGCTCGGTGCGAGCAGCGAGCCTCCTGCCACTCCTCGCGCGCAGGCCCGCAGAGCTGCGGGCTTGCGCGAACGCCTTCACCTCTTCGCTGCGGATCGATGTGCGTAACGACTCCGATACCTGTGCGGCGAGGTCCCACAAGAGCGTGTTCTCGTGAATCCGGTGGCCGCTGATCACATGCGACAGCAAGTTGCCGACGGCGCCCGGCCGCAGTTCGGTCCGACGCCGCATGTCGACGGACGTCTCGCATCCGAGAAAGACGTCCGGATGGCCCTCCTTGCGCAGCTCCTCGCGAACCGACAGCAACACCGCGGCGCACAAGGCTCCGTGGAAGCTGGTCCCGTGGGCCCTTGCCGTGCCCGTGAGGTCGCGGACCGTTTCCTTCGTCAGCGTGACGTCGGCGAGCCCGGTGCTCCGGTGCTTCGCCGGCACGGACTGCCGCGGACGAAACGCCCGCATCCGTCGGGAGAGTCGGAGCTGTTTTCGGGAAGCCACGATCGCGGCCCACCGGGACCCGACGATCTCTTCGGTCGGCGGCTGCAGAACTTCGGGCGCGGGCAGCGCCGGTTGCGCCTCACCCGCGTGCAGCCGCAGGAGCTCGTCGACGATCGTGGCGCCGGAGCGCGCGTCGGCCGCGGCGCGATGGAACGTGAGGATGAGGTCGGAGGTGTCGTCGCCGTCGAGAACAACGCAGCGGACAGCGGGGCCCTCCTCGACGGGCACCGGTGTGTCGGCCTCGTCGATCGCCGCCTGCCGCCAGCCGTCGTCGGCGAACGCCCTCAGATCGACGGGCACCGGTGGTCCGGCGGCAACGAAGGAAACCGTTCCCTCATCGGCAATGCGGGAGGCGAGCTGCGGATAGTGGTATTGCAGCACCTCGAGCGCAAGCCGCAGCCGCCGCAGGTCGAATCGCCCGCGTACGCGGGCGACGTAGACCAGGTTGAACACGGCTGCCCGGTCAATCAGCCAGCACCATCGCTCCAGACCGGTCAGGGGTCGCTGCCAGCTCATGCGGGGATTCTACCCGCGAGATGACGCTTCTTGCGCCGTCCCGGGCCGGGGCCCGTCAATCCGGTTCCGCACGGCGACGTCCTCCCGGGCTTGCGCCGACGACTGACCGACCGCTTCGACCAACCGGTTCTAGCGATCCTGCGGGTCCGGGCTCGTGAGCCGAACCTCGAAGAGCTTCGGCCAGTTTTTGCCGGTGACGTACAGGTGACCGCTCGTCGGGTCGTAGGCGATACCGTTGAGCACGGCCTCCGGATCGCGCGGCCGCTCGCCGGCAAGCAGACCCGAGAAGTCGATGCGGCCGACGAGGTCTCCGGAGCGGGGGTCGATCTTCAACACATCGTCGCTGTGCCAGACATTCGCGTAGATCAGGCCGCCGATATACTCGAGCTCGTTGAGGTCGTGAACGCTCCGACCTTGCTCCCGCACGCGCAGCGTGCGCACCACGCGCTGGGTCGCAGCGTCGAGGTACGATAGCGTGTCCGAGCCGTCGCTCAGGATCAGGTCGGTGCCGTCGGTGGTCAAGCCCCAGCCCTCGCCTTCGATGCGGAACTCGCCGATGAGCGCGAGATCCGCGGCCGTGTAAATGAACCCGCGCTGCGAAAGCCAGGTGAGCTGGAAGATGCGGCCGCCGAGGAGCGCGATGCCCTCGCCGAAGTACTCCGCGGGCAGCGATACCTGTTGCAGTACTTCGCCGGTCGTCGGCTCGACCTTGCGCAACCAGGACGTTCCGTAGCGTCCGGTGCCCTCGTACAGATGCCCGTCGTGAAAGAACAGGCCCTGCGTGTACGCGCGGGTGTCGTGGGGGTAGGCGGCGACAACCTCGTAACCGACGGCGGTCGCCTGCGGCCCCAAGGCGGCGCGCTCGGCAGGAGCGGTGCCGCCGCAGGTCGCTGCGACGAGCGCCAGAACAGAGAGCGTGTAGCGGGAGGTCGAAGCCATCGACACGTTCTACCGCGTTGTCAGGTCCGGTGCCAGTAAGGAGCTTACGCCCGCGGAGCCGGCGAAATCGCAGGACACCGCGGTTGTCGACCGAGTAGACTGAGGTCGAAGACGAGGACGTGGGACGGCGTCGCACGCCGCCTGGCTGGCTGCGGCGTGGAGTGCCGCGTTGCAGGGACCCGGGGGCAACCGATGACCACCTTCATTCTCTGGCTTTTGCTGCTATTCCTTTGCTGGCCACTGGCGGTACTCGCGCTCATTGCCTATCCGTTCGTCTGGCTGCTGCTGTTGCCTTTCCGGTTGCTCGGCCTCGCGGTCGACGGGGTCTTCGAGTTTCTTCGCGCGCTGGTGCTGCTGCCGGCGCGCATCTTGCGTGGGCCCAGCGGGCTCGAGCGTTGACCGTCGTGGCCCCGTGAACGGGAGACGAGTGTGAAGAAGCGCCTGGTCAAACTCCTCAAGACGACCGCCAAGCTGGTCTTCGTCGTTGCTGCCGGCACCGCCGCATGGTTCGCGTACCAGCTCTACGCTCCAGTCGAAGAAGATGAGGGACTCGGCGAGCTGCCCGCCGTCATTGCCCAGGTCGACGACATCACCGTCAGCGTACAAGCCACCGGGGTCCTGCAGCCCGTCAAGGTGGTGGAGATCAAGTCGAAAGCTTCCGGCGAGATTCTCAACATGCCGGTGGAGATGGGCGATGTTGTCGAGGCCGGTGACCTCATCGCGCAAATCGACACCGATATCCTGGACCAGGAGCTCAAGCAGGTGCAGGCGGACTACGAGAGTGCCGTCGTGCGGCTGGAGATCGCACAGAGTCAGTACGAGCGCGCCAAGTCGCTGTTCGCCCAGGATCTGATCTCGGAAAACGACCTCGAGTCCAGCCAGCAGGACTACACGAATGCAGAGGCGCAGATGCTGCGTGCCGAGGCCTCCCTCGATCTCGCCAAAGAGCGCCTCGCCGATGCCACCGTGCGCGCGCCGTCATCGGGGACAATCATCAACAAGGCCGTCGAGGAGGGCCAGATCATCGCCTCCTCGACCAACAACGTCTCCGGCGGCACGACACTGGTACAGATGGCCGACCTGTCGCAGCTCGAGATCCGCACGCTCGTTGACGAGGTCGACATAGGCCAGGTTCGTCCCGGCCTCGCGGTCGACAGCAAGGTCGAGGCGTTCGCCAGCGAACGCTTCGAGGGTGCCGTCGTCAAGATCGAGCCGCAGGCCGTGGTGCAGCAATCGGTGACCACGTTTCCGGTGCTTTCGCGCATTGACAACGCATCCGGCAAGCTGCTCCCGGGCATGAACGCCGACGTTTCGATCATCATCCACCGCAAACCCGGCGTCGTGACGATTCCGAACGAGGCCGTGCGTACGCCCGGCGACGCTGCCGAGGTGGAGCGCATGCTGGGGCTCGTTGCCGACGACGGCAATACCGCTCAGTCAGGCGAAGGTCCCGACAGCGGCGGTCGTCGCGGCGGCCCCCCGCCCGATCGATCGGCGGGCGGCGGTCGCAGCTCCGGCGAGACCGGTGGCGATCGAGGCAGCCCGATCGACCGCCCCGCTCGCGGCGGCACCGGCGACGCCGGTGAGCAGGGCGTGGGGACCGGTTCCTCTCGGGAATACGAATCCGCGGGCCGTGGTCGCGAGGGCTCGGCGCCCGCGGGCTCGACCGGAGGTCCGGACGCGCGCGCGCGCTTCGCCAACATGTCGCCGACCGAGCGCCAGCGCCTGATCGCCGCAATGCGCGGGGCGGCGAACACCGTCGACCGCGACCCGTTCGGCATCGAGGGTCGCCGCGAGGACGCCGTGGTCTTCGTCTACGACGAACTGGGCCGGCTCGCCACCAAGAGCATCGTCGTCGGTGTTCGCGATTGGGAGCGGACCGAGGTGATCGAGGGGCTGGAGACCGGCGATCAGGTCTTGTTGCTTCCGAGCACGTCGTTGCTCCGCAGCCAGGATCGGCTGCGAAACTGGGCGCGGGGTCGCAGCGGCATCCCCGGCGTCGGAGGCGGCGGAGGCCCGCCACCGGGAATGGGCCGTGGCCGCGGAGGGTGACGCTCCCGACGCTGCGGCGTCTCTGTAGCCCGACGTCGCTGCGACGGCGCCGCCAGGTTTCTTCCGCAACCCCGTTGAACGAGCCCCTAACTACTTTTGCCCATTTTTGCGTAGAAATGCACTATGATAGTGCGCGTGTGTGATCGTAAATAACTATTGAACGCTCAAGCGAGCTTGTGTACTTTTACATGGACTCGGGAGCACCCTCCGCGCGCGCCTATCGGGCGAAGGCCGCGGCGGATCCGATGAGCGAGCGTAAGCGCTTTTTCGCTGCGCGACGCGTGGGTTACGTGACGGTTTGGTGATGGGAAGACGCCGCAGCGACATCGCTCTCACGGAACAATCTCGGCTCCCCGTGGCGCTCCTTCGCTGGGTCCTGGTCGCCGGGATCGCCTGTACGTTGCTCTACGGGACCGGCCAGGAGCCTGCGTCGATTCTGTCACGCCAGGCCTTGGTCGTGGCCATGGTGCTCTCCAACGTCGTGCTGCAGCTCGTGCTTTGGCGCGGTGCCGATTGGAAGAGGCTTCGCTGGGGCTTCGTCGTTGCTGACGTCTTCGTGATCGCCCTCGTCGCTTCGCTTCTCGGGTCGCAGGCGGCACAGCTCTACTTCATCTTCTTCACCACACTGCTGGTAGCGACCGTTGTGCCTCGTCTCGCGCCGGTTGCGGCGACCGCCATCTTCGGTGTGCTCGTTTACGGCGCCTTCCTGTACGGTCAGCTCGGCTCCGCCATGTTTCGCGACACGGGTGTGATGGCTCGCATGCCGTTCCTGCTGGCCATCGCGGCGTACTTTGGCGGCGTCGTGCAGCAGGCACGCGTCGAGCAGACGCGGGCCACGAGGCTCGAGCAGGAGGCCCGCCAGATCGCCGAACGTGCCAAGCATCTGGCGAAGGAGCAGTACCGGCTGCAGGCGCTGAGCGAGATCGGACGGCTCGGGTTGAGCGGGGTGCGGTCGGATCCCGGCGAGATCCTGTTCGAGATCATTCAGCGGGTGCAAAAGGTGGTCGGCGTCGACCGCTGCTCGCTCGTTGTCTTCGAGCGCGACGGTGGGCAAGCGTACGTCGCCGCCAGCGGCGATGATCCCAGCGTCGAGGTGCGTGTGCTGCGATTGGAGGAGTATCCCGAGCTGCAGGTGAGCCTGCAGCGGGGCGAGATCACGGAGCTTTACCCGGGCAGGCCTCGAGACCTGTGGAAGAAGGTGCAGGAGTATCTTCCGCCGGCAAACCCGTTTCGCAGCTTCCTGATTGTTCCGATTCAGCGCGGTCACCGGTTGTTGGGCGCGATCTACCTCCGCGACGTCCGCGCCGACCGACGCTACAGCGAAGACGACCGGAACTTCTGCGGCACCGCGGCGATGATGGCGGCCGCGTTCCTGCATGGCCAGGACATGCTCGAGCAGCTTCGCACGCAGAGCCGTCGCGACGGGCTTACGGGTTTGCTCAATTTTCAGGCCTTTACCGAGGAGGCCGACCGGACGCTGCGTCAGAAGGGGCCGCACGGGGGCCCGTATTCTCTCGCCGTCGCCGACTTGGACAACCTCAAGGAAGTCAACGACCGGTGGGGCCACATGTCGGGGAACCGGCTGATCATCACCGCGGGGCATGAGTTCGCCAAGGCGTTGCCGGGTGCGGTTGCCGTGTGCCGCTACGGCGGAGACGAGTTCGTCGCCATGGTCCCCGGGGGCAAGCATGCCGTCGCCAAGTTGCTTCGTGTCTATCTCGAGGAGCTGTCGCGGATCAGTCCGGCCTACACCTGCTGCTATCCGAACGCCGGACTGCCGAACGCCATGGGTAAGTACGACGAGCCGCCCGCGACCACGGCGCGCCTGTTGGCCGAGTTCG
>CBDUAS010000248.1:0-6161 GCA_965365185.1 uncultured bacterium
GCGGGTCTCATATCCCGCCTCGTCGCCGTCGCTCGGCCGAGCCTTGGATGACCCGATAGCGCAAAGGACCCCATGAGCAAGCGCGAGATCGTCGCCATCGTCGCCCTGATGATCGCCGGCTTCGTCGCCTACGAGGTGATCATCCAGTTCCAGGGTGGAGATCCCGACGAGCTCGCGCCCGGCGAGCTTCCGCAGAACGCCGAACCGGTGGGGCGTGATGCGCAGACGGGCACCATGAAGGCTCTCGTTCCGGCTGCGCGCGTGGCCGCTATTTACGACGTCGTGGGCGAAAAGCACGACCTTCCCGAGCTCCCCGCCGAGGCGGGCTTGTTGGGGGTGGCCGGCAACCCGGGCGAGTTCTTCTTCACCCGCCGGTATGCGGATCGCACAGAAGTGTGTGTCATGCGCGCGACCGGCGTGGAAGTCGTTTGGTCGACCGCGACCGATCGGATTCTGGAGATCGTCGGTGCTCACGGATCCGAGCTTTTGCTGAAGCAAGTCGACGAGCCCTTCGGCGGCCCGGCCGATGCCTGGGAGTCTGGTGGCTTTCTGGCCCTGGATACGTTCGCCGTGTCGAAGGGAACGTACGCCTACGAGATCGACAACGAGACGATCGCGTTCATGCGCAGCACGATCCGTTGACCGGAGACGTCAACGATCGCGTCCCTCGCCTTGCAGCAGCGCCGACAAGCCCGGGTGGTCCAGCGGAATCCGCGTGGCACGAAAGATGCCGCCCGGGGGAGACATGCCGCCGATTCCCGGCCCCTCGGCGCCGCCTCGTCGATCGGCATCTTCGCCCGCGCCGACGGGATCTCGGTTAGGCCCGCCGGCGCGTCTCCCAGGCTTCGCTCCGGGCCGGGGCGGCCGCGGCCCGCGCCCACCGCGTTCGCCGGCGCCGAATGCCGCCGCCACACGGGCGCTCGAGAGGCGATCTTCATCCTCGAGGTAGGGGTTGGTGAACTCCCACACCACGGCGTCGCCGGCGCCGACCTCGAACATCCAGCCCGATTGGCCGGCGGCAACCAGCGTGTTGCCGTTGGGTAGCCGCTGTGCCCCCGAGAGCATCGCGGAGAAGAAGTCCTGGGCGTCGGCGGCGACGTACTCCCACAGCGAAGCGTGCGGCCCGGTGGGCTCGCCCGCAGGCATGCGGTAGCTGCCGTCGGCGTTCATCGGCGGAGCGATCTCGATCACCGAGGAGTAGTTGAGATCGGGTCTGCCGGCACCATTGTTGAAGATCAGGATGTTCCCCTCCCCCGGCAGACGCTCCTCGATCCAGCGGGCGTCATGCTGTACGAACAGCGTCCGGTCCTCGGGGCCACCGACGCCCCAGGCTTGCGGATTGCCCCATCGATAGAGCAGGTCACCACCTTTGCCGTAGCGTCCCCCCGTGTGGCCGGCGGCCTCCTCGGTGGTGGTGCCATGGTCGAGAATCCAGATCTCGGAGAAGTGGCGGCTCGAGAGCAGGATCTGGTCGAGCTCGGCGTTGTAGTCGACGGAATTGGTGTGGATCCAGTCGACGTCGATCTGCGGGCGATCGTCGCCGGCGACGTCGCCGGCGATGTAACCGAGGGCACGCAGCCGGTCCAGGGCCTCCGGCGCGGCGATCTCCTGCCGGGCACGGTGAGCAGGAGCGGCGTTGATATCGATGAGCTCCGGGTGCTCGGCGACGATGCCGTAGTTGTCCTTGTCGGCATACAACTCCTGCACCAGGTGATCCCAGGCGCGCCATTCCCAGACGATCCTGCCGCCGTCGGGATAGACGGGCTCCACCTCGACGATGACGTCGGGCCAGATCTCGTCCTGCACCATGCGCGCCGGGTTGATGCCCGCCTGCACCGCCTCCTCGTACGTGCGGCTTTCCCAGGCGACGATCAGCACGTTGCCGCCGGGCATCGGCTCGATGTCGTGGTGCTGTCTTCGTGTTTCGTCGGAAAGCTCGAACTCCCACAGCACCGCGCCGTCCGCAGCGATTTCCTGGATGATCCCGCCCTCGCCGCCGCCCCGGAACGTTCCGCTCGGCTCGGGGTCCCGGGCGGCGCGCAGCAGGTTGCCGCTCGGCAAGAAATACACCGCGTGGCCGGGGTTGTATTCGGTCTCCCAGCGATGGGCCAGCTCACCGTCCATGTCGACGAGATAGACGCTCGTCGAGCGCAGCGGCTGGAACAACGTGTAGCCCGGGAAAGGGGTCTCAGCGCCGCGGGCAACCGCGGCCTCTTCGTTGCTGGAGCTCGATGGTCCTGGCGGAACCGGGGACGATTCGCCGCCGCCGCAGGCGATGCCGGCGACAAGTGCGCCGGCCAGCATCCACCTGCTTGCCCGCCGTTTCATCTGTGACCCCGGCGTCGTTGATCCTGCCGCGGCGAGCGTGCCGCCGATCCACTGCCGCCGATCCGCCGGCGACGATCCGGCGCCGTCTCTCGAGCCCTGTTCCCCTCGTTTATCGCGGTTCTGCTCATCGTGTCTTCCCTCATCCCGTCGCGCCTCGAGCGGGCGGCACGGGACGCGCAATCCTGCTGAAGCGGCGGTCGGGCGCATTCTGGTGGACCCGCCCCGTGTCGGGCAAGGTGATCGGCTCGCCGGCCGCCCCATGGCCGTATACACTTCGTTACATGGCGAAGCAACGGAGCCGGCAATGCGCAACGTCGTAGCCATCGCGAAAGCCCTCAGCGACGAGTCGCGCCTGCGCTCACTGGTAGCGCTGCAGGAGGGCGAATTGTGTCTTTGCCAGCTCATCGAGCTGCTGGCGCTGGCGCCGTCGACGGTGTCCAAGCATCTGACGATCCTGCAGGATGCCGGCCTGGTGGCCCGTCGCAAACAAGGACGCTGGGCCTATTACCGCTTGCCCGATGAAAGCGCTTCGCCCGAAGCGCGACGTGCGATCGAGTGGGCGCTGGCGTCGCTGCGCGACAGCCCGGTTGCCCGAGCCGACGCCGCTGCGCTCGAACGCGTGCGAGAAACCGACCTGGAGGAACTTGCGGCGTGCTACCGAGTCTGAGGGTCCTGTTTCTCTGCACGGGTAACTCCTGCCGCAGCCAGATGGCGGAGGGTTGGGCGCGGGCGCTGAAGCCCGACCGCATCGAAGCGTATTCGGCGGGCACCGATCCCGGCGGCCTCGATCCACGCGCCGTGCAGGTCATGAGGGAGGCAGGCGTCGACATTTCGGCGCACGCCTCCAAGTCTCTGGAGGATCTCCCGGACATGTCGTTCGACGTCGTGGTGACCGTTTGCGACGCGGCGAACGAGGCATGCCCGGTGTTTCCTGCAGACACGCGCATCGTCCACCGGAGCTTCGCGGACCCACCGCGCCTGGCACAGGCGTGTGCTTCCGACCAAGACGCGTTGCGGCAGTATCGCCGCGTCCGCGACGAGATTCGCCGGTTTATCGAAACACTTCCCGAGTCGCTTCGGGGAGAAGACAACGCAGGAAGACCATGAAAGACGATGTCCTTCACCGACTCTCCGTGCTCGATCGCTATCTGACCCTGTGGATCTTCCTGGCCATGGCCACCGGCGTGGCGATGGGCGCCCTGTGGTCCGGCGTCGGCGAGTTCTGGGGTCAGTTCACCGTCGGTACCACCAATTTGCCGATCGCCATCGGCTTGATCCTGATGATGTACCCGCCGCTGGCGAAGGGCCGCTACGAAGAGATGCCCGACGTCTTCCGCAACGTCCGCATCCTCGGCCTGTCGCTGCTGCAGAACTGGGTCATCGGCCCGATCCTGATGTTCGCCTTGGCCATCATCTTCCTGCGCGATCAGCCGGAATACATGGTGGGCCTCATCATGATCGGGTTGGCGCGCTGCATCGCCATGGTGATCGTGTGGAACGAGCTCGCCAAGGGCGACTCGGAGTACGCCGCCGGGCTGGTCGCGTTCAACAGCGTCTTCCAGGTGCTGTTCTACAGCGTCTACGCCTGGATCTTCATCACCAAGCTGCCGCCGCTGTTCGGGCTCGAAGGCTCGGTGGTGCAGGTCAGCATGAGGCAGATCGCCGAGAGCGTGTTCATCTACCTCGGCATCCCGTTTCTCGCCGGTATGCTTACCCGCCTGGTGCTGGTCAAGAGCAAGGGCAGGGAGTGGTACGAACGGGCGTTCGTTCCCAAGATCTCGCCGCTGACGCTCGTTGCCCTGTTGTTCACCATTCTGGTGATGTTCTCGCTCAAGGGCGACCAGATCGTGCGCATTCCCGGCGACGTGCTGCGCATCGCCGTGCCGCTGCTGATCTACTTCGTGCTCATGTTCCTGGTCAGCTTCTGGCTCGGATACAAGCTCGGCGCCGACTACAGCAAGACGGCCACGCTGTCGTTTACCGCCGCGTCGAACAACTTCGAGCTGGCGATCGCCGTGGCCGTGGCGGTGTTCGGCATCGACTCGGGCGCAGCGTTTGCCGCGGTCATCGGCCCGCTGGTCGAGGTGCCGGTGCTCATCGGCCTGGTGAACGTGGCGCTGTACTTTCGCGGTCGCTACTTCGGCCGCGCCGTGGAGCGCGACGCCGGTGCCCTGGCTCACTGAGCGCAGAGCATCAGACGGGCGGGCACAGCATCTGATCGTCATGCTTCTTGCGACGCGCCCGGCGACGGCTCGGTCGTCAACGACCGGTAAGCAAGCGTGAAGAATTGTAAGATCGGGTCGTTCGCCCCCGACGGACTGCATACCACTTCTGCCCCGGGCGCAGCACCCGCCCCCCGGGGAGAACGGGCAGCCATGCCGAAGATCTCACGCCGAACGTTCGTGCACTCCACCTTGGCCACCGCAGTCTCGGCCGGCGCGCTCGGCGGCGCCTACCGGCTGGCGCGGGCCCCGCAGACGCCGCTTCCCGTCCCCCCGCTGCTGCGCGGTCGGCGTGAAGGGGCCACCACGGTGTACGAGCTGACGGCGCAGCGCGGCACGACGGAGTTCTTCCCCGGCATGCCCGCCGAGACGCTCGGCTACAACGGAAATCTGCTGGGGCCGGTGCTACGCCTGAATCGCGGCCACGACGTCCGCATCGAGGTGACCAACGATCTCGACGAGCCGACCACCTGCCACTGGCACGGGCTGCACGTGCCGGCCGACGGCGGCCCGCACCAGATCATCCAGCCGGGCGTCACCTGGGAGGCGTCGTTCGAGGTGATGAACGAGGCGGCCACCTACTGGTACCACTCCCACCTCGAGGGACGCACCGGCGAGCAGGTCTACAAGGGGCTGGCGGGGATGATCATCGTCGATGACCCGGCAGTCGACGGCATGGGCTTGCCGCGCCGCTACGGGATCGATGACTTCCCGCTGGTGGTGCAGGACCGGCGTTTTTCCGACGACGGCCAGCTCCTGTACCTGCAGATGGGCATGGACGCGATGATGGGCATGATGGGCAACCGCCTGCTGGTCAACGGGGCCTTCACCCCCACGCTCACGGCGCCGCCGCAGCTCGTGCGCCTGCGCCTGCTCAACGGCTCGAACGCGCGCATCTACAACTTCGGGTTCGCCGATTACCGGCCTTTCTCGATCATCGCCTGCGACGGCGGAATGCTGCCGGCGCCGCTGTCGCGTCGACGCCTGTCGATGGCCACGGGTGAGCGCTACGAGATCGTCGTCGACCTTTCACAGGACGCCGGCGAGACCGTTCCGCTGATGAGCTATCCGACCGGCGAAACGGAGGGGTTTCCCATCCTCGATATCGCCGTCGACGGCGGCATCGATGTCGTCCCGGCGGCGATTCCCGAGACCTTGCGCCCGGCCCCGGAGATCGACGAAACCGCCGTGACGCAGGTGCGTTCGTTCGATCTGAGCATGGGAATGGGAATGGGCATGATGGGCGGAGGCATGGGCCGCGGTCGGGGCATGGGCCGTGGCGGTGGGGGCATGAGCGGCGGTCGAGCGGGCGGTGGCGGCGGCATGGGTGGCGGCGGGATGATGGGGCGCGGCCCGGGCGGCTTCACCATCAATGGCGTCTCGATGGACATGGGTGTCTTCAACGAGACGGTGAAGCTCGGTGCGATCGAGGAGTGGCGGATCACCAACCACTCGCCGATGACCCACCCGTTTCACATCCACGACGTGCAGTTTCTGGTGCGCTCCCGTAACGGCAATCCGCCGCCCGAGCACGAGCGCGGCTGGAAGGACACGGTGCAGGTACGGCCGGACGAGAACGTGTCGATCTTGGCTCATTTCACCGATTTTGCC
>CBDUAS010000249.1:0-6156 GCA_965365185.1 uncultured bacterium
AGTGCCCGAGTCGTGAGGCCGAGCGAAAATGGATGAGTTTTTTGTCCGGGTCGATGTAAAACTCGACGTCGTCGACAAACCTCCAGGTGGCTGAAGTGAACTCGGCGTGGATGTAGTCGTTGCCGGGCCCGCCGTCCAGCCGATGACGCCGCCACTCCCGCCGGCCACGCGTGTCTCGTCCGCTCGCGGATCGAACGTGTTCGCCGCCTCGACCTCCCCCGTGATCGTGGTGATCAAGGCAAGGCCTTCGTCCACCAAGGCGACGTGGTCGTTGTCGGGCGCGATCAGGATGGCGCTCCGCGCGACGCCCCAGCGCCACTGTTGCAGCGGTTCGGAGATGGCGTGGTCTTCACTGCCGTCGGAGCGCGCGGCACGTAGGTGCGGGGCCGCCTCGGGGCCGGCGAAGTAGCTCCCGTATCCAGCGTAGACGAGCCACTGGCCGTCCGGGGACAGGCTCGGATTGGTACCGCGCTCGGCGATCACCACCGATGCTGCCTCGCCGCTCAGCGGTTGCCGCACGACGGTGGTCGTCAAACCGCTGGGAGTGATCTCGGGGACCACGAGCGCATCGGCGGCGATCGACAACGTCCCCTTGTGTGCCGCTGCCAGGGCCGCCATTTGCTGCATTCCCGCGTAGGCGATCGGCAGCGCGCCGATCAACAACCCGGCCACGGCCAGCACGATGAGAGGCCGACGCGCACGACGTCGCATCGGGCTGACGAGAACGTCGCCGCGACAAAATGCGCGATAGGCGACCGCATGTACAGCCAACGTCGAGAACAGCAGCCACAAGAAGAGGCCGGAGAATTCGAGCAAACTCATCGCCTCGCTCGAGTATTGCCAGCGGAGTGGCCCGGGCACGAGCAGCGACCGGGTGGCCGCCATCGCGCCGGCCAGGAAAGCGGCAAGAACGAGGCCCCCGACCGCCGCGGTGAGGGGTCGGGGGGAGAGCATCGAGCAATACACCGAACAGCCGAACACGAACGCGAAGGGCAGCGGGATCATCAGATTCACGTGCTCGATGACCCTGGGAAACGCGCTTCGCATCGCGGCGACAACAACCGCGTTATCGGCGGCGGTCAGCCAGAAAAGCGCCATGGCCAGCATCGTGGTGCCGACGACCACGGCGAGGAAAACCGTAAACCCAACGCCGACCTTCACGAGCCAGACATGGGCCCGGGAAACAGGACGAGAGAGAAGGAACCTCATGCTGCCGTCGCCCAAGTCGCCGGCAAACGTCATCGCACCGGTTGCCGCTGCGAACAACGGCCAAACGAGCGCGGCGTAGATCGGCAACAAGAAGCCCGTCATCTCGTGCGCCCGCAGGGTTCCGCTCCCTAACTTCGCGCCAGACAGCAGGAAGAGCGGCAGCACGGCGGCCATCACCAGCGCTCCGATCACGATCGTGCGTTGCGAGCGCCATTCCTTCCACGCCAGCACCCGGAGCATCAGCGCTCCCCCTGGTCGAACAAGAGCACCGGCTCGGCCGCGCCCCGTTCGAAGTAGGCGAGCTGGTAGCGACCTTCGCTGGCGCCTCCCGATCCGCCGCGCTCGAGCGCCAGCGTGTCGGCATCGAACCAGCCGGCAAAGCGCCACGCCGGCCGAGAGGCGGCGCGCTCGCCGCTCCTGCGCCGCGTGCCGGGGATTTCGCTCGCCTCCCCGAACCGGTCGATAACAACGAGACGTGATTCCGTCCAGGAGGCCCGCTCGTCGCCCGAGTACAACGACACCAGGACCCGCTCAGCGTCCGGCGACGGCCATATGCTCGCGATCCGGCCGTGGAGGGAAGCGAGCTCGCGATCCGCCCCGCTCACCGTGTCTCGGGCGCGCAGGCTGTTGGGTGACGCGTAGTCGTTGGGGCACGGTGTATACAACAGGGTGCCGCCGTCGTCCGCGAAACTCGCTGCGACGCTGCTTTCGACGCATTCGGAATTGAGCTCCTCCACGGCTCCGGTCGACAGGTCCAGCAGAACGTGGCTTTCTCGCGACACGCGCTCGACGGCGACGGCATCGTCCGATGCCGTCGCCGTAGCCGGCTGACGCCACTGCAGCCTGAGGAACAGGTGCGTAGCGGATGCGGCACGGACCGTCAGGCGACGAATCCCGTCGTCGGTCAAGATCTTGCTCACGCCACCGCTGGCGACGTCGACCGCATACAGCGCACGCCGACCCGCGACAACGATCCGCCGGTCGCCATCGATCCAGCGCACTGCCGTCGCCCGCTCGCCGGCGACGCCCTCGAGGAAATGCGTGACCATCGGGGCCTCCAGCGAGACGACGAGCAACCTGCCCGCATTGAGGTTCAACGTCAGCCAGCTACCATCATCGGACAAGACAGGCGCGCCGCGTCCGCAAGGAGTCTCGTGGATGAGCTGGTCGTCGCTACCGTCGAACCGCACGCGTCGCAGGGCGCAGCCATCCACACGCCGGAGGCCGAGCGCGCCCAGGCGCGTCTGGTACACGATCCACTCACCGTCGGGGGTCGGTGTCGCGTTCCCCGCCATCCGCGGCGTCACGCGGCGCAGGCGATGCCGCGGTCCGACCAACCAGTAACCGCTGCCCGCGAAGGGGCCGCTGCTGACCCATACCAAGCCCGCGGAGCGGCCGGGAATCATCTCCGCAACGCCCATTCCCTCAGCCGAGGACGGATCGACGCGCGTCGTGATCGCGGCGGTACCCGTCGCCCCGAGCATGAGGGCGAACGGAAGGCCGGCGATTGTCAGGGCCACGCGGCGATTCAGCCGGACGCCGCGCAGGTCGGAGCCCGTGACGAACAGCGAGAACGCGGCCGCGAGGAGCGCCAGGACGGCCACCGTCAGGAACCCGACGAGAAAGGGCTCGATGCCGCTAAGCGGCCGCGTGGCATGGGCGAGCGCCATGCCGAATGCGAGGCAGCTGTACTCGATGGACATCGCAACGGCGAACCCGCCCAGCACAGCGAGAAGCGCCTGCCGCGTCAGCAACGAGCACAACGTGGCGCCGGTGAACACGAGCAGCACGAATGCGAGCGCCAGGATCTGCAACGCCGTGCCGGGCAAGCCCGTCGACATGGCGTCCGCAGGGAACGGAAACGGCAGCGACTGCGAGAGGCTGCCGAGGTAGACGAACTGCGCCACGCCGAACGAGAAGCCGACAATTGCCAGCAACGCGATCGCTGCCGCCGCGGTCTTCACCCCCCACACCCGCGAACGAGACACCGGCCGCGATAGCAGAAATCCCAGGCTCGCGGGGTCACCGCCCTCGGCGTACGCCGTGGCAGCGGTAACCGCGGCGAACAGCGGCCACAGCAGGGCGGCTGCCAGAAACGCCACGGTCTGAGCGAATTCGGCGCGGTAGACGCGGGAATCGGTGGCCAGCGCGACGCCAAACACCAGCACGGGCAACAGCAGCGACAGCGCAAACCCGGCGACGACCACCCGGCGCTGCAGACGCCACTCCTTCCACAGCAGAGCCTTCAGCATCGGGCCACCCCGCGATGGGCTCTTCCCTGCGGGCAAGCCGTCATGGCTGGCTCTCTGCGGCCGCGCCCGGAACACCAGCGCCTCGTTCGCCTTTGACCGTCTCGACGAAGATCTCCTCGAGCGAAAGATCGAGCAGTTCGACCGATTCGGCGCCATTGCTGATGAGTGCCTCGTCCATCGACGGGTCGTACTTCGAGACCGTCAGCAGCGCCTGGTGATGGTTGGACTCCGCGCGGATGAGGTCGCTGACGGGAAAGGCGGCGGGCACGACGTTGGGGTACACCACCCGGAGCTTCTTGAAGTCGCGCTTGATCTGCTCGAGCGAGCCGCGCAGGCGTAGCTTGCCATCGTGGATCATCGCCAGCTCGTCGGCAACGCGTTCCATCTCGTGCAGCAGGTGGGTGGAGAAGAAGACGGTGCCGCCCTCGGCCTGGACGTTGGCGATCGTCGCCTCGAGGAACTCCTGGCGCACGACGGCGTCGAGTCCGGCGGTGGGGTCGTCGAGAAGCAGCAACTCGGGGCGCTGGCCCAGCGCCATAACCAGCCCTACCTTGGCCTGCTGGCCTCGTGACAGAGATCGCAGCTTGCGATCGCGCGGTAGGGCAAGGTCGTCGAGGAGCTTGTCGGCGAGGGTCTGATCCCAGGTCGGATAGAAGGCCGCGTTGAAGCCGACGATCTCTTGCACCGTCATCCAGGGGTAGTAGGTCGGCTCCTCCGGCAGGTAGCCGATGCGCTTACGGATATCGAGCGAGTCGCGCACGGAGTCGAGCCCCAGAACCGTGATCGCGCCCGCCGTGGGCTGCAGCAAGTTGAGCATCGTGCGGATGGTGGTGGTCTTGCCGGCGCCGTTCTGGCCCAGCAGGCCGAAGATTGATCCGCTGGGCACGTCGATCGACAGGTCGTCGACGGCGGTGACCTTGCCGTAGCGCTTGGTGAAGTTCCGGATGCTGATCGTCGGGATGCTCATTGGGTGTCTCCTCCCGTCAGCCACTCTCTCTGATCGGTTCCCGCTGGAGCTCGGCCGCCAGGCGCTCGGTGATCCTCAGCACTTCGTCGAAGGGAATCCCCAGGTGGTAGGCCTCGACGAGGGCGCGGTTGATGCTGTGCTCGAGGCGGCGTAGGCGCTCGTCCCGCGACCAGGGCGGCACGCCGTCGGCGACGAACGTCCCCTGCCCCGCCCGGGTCTCGAGCACGCCCGCGGCCTCGAGGAGCCGGTACGCCTTGGCTGCGGTGTTGCGGTTGATGCGCACCTGCGCCGCCAGCTCGCGCACCGACGGCAGCCTGTCGCCGGGGCGCAGGGCCCGCAGGGCGATGAGGGTGCGCACCTGCTCGACCACTTGCGCGTACACCGGCACGGCGCTCGAGGGATCGATCCTCAGCTCCATCGGCCCGCTCCGATCAGACTCCGCGTCGTGAACATCGTGGTCAGCCTTCTCGTGTGTCCTACTGGCCTATGACAGTAGGCGCGAGAATCCGGTCGCTTCAATCCCTTTTTTTCGCCGCCTTGTTTACGGTCTCTTCGGGGGGGGGCCCGGCCGCCCCCCGGCCTCCGGTGCCGGCGACGATGGCACCGCGGCGCTGCTACCCTAGCCGCATGGAGAACCGCAGGATCCTGGTCATCGAGGACGACCCCGACATCCTCGAGATCCTCGAATACAACCTGTCGAACGAGGGGTTCACCGTCGCCTGCGCTCGGGACGGCGAGCAGGGTCTGCGAGAGGTCGCCGGCGACAAGCCGGCGCTCATCCTCCTCGATCTGATGCTGCCGGGGATCCCCGGCCTCGAGGTTTGTCGCCGGCTGCGCGGCGGCGACACGACGCGCGACGTTCCCATCATCATCGTCACCGCCAAGGGAGAGGAGGCCGATGCGGTTGCCGGCCTCGAGGTCGGCGCGGACGACTACGTCACCAAGCCTTTTCGCGTGCGTGAGCTGGTCGCTCGGGTCAACGCCGTGCTGCGCCGCAGCTCCGAACCCGGCCCGGTGGACGGCGAACGTCTGGACGCCGGCGCCATCCGTATCGACCTGTCGCGCCACGAGGTCTTCGTCGCCGGTGAGCCGGTGGAGCTGACGCTGGCCGAGTTCCGCCTGCTGGTTGCCTTGGCGAAACAGCCCGGACGGGTGCTGCCGCGCGCTCGTCTCGTGCAGCAAATCACCGCCGGCGGCTATCAGATCTCCGAGCGCAACGTCGACGTCCACGTCGCCGCGCTGCGGCGCAAGCTGGGAGAGCATAGCGCTCTGATCGGCACCGTCCGCGGTATCGGCTACAAGTTCAAGGAACAACCCGAAGCCTGAAGTGCTCGGCTCCCGATTCTTCTGGAAGCTCTACCTCACCTTCGCCGGCCTGGTGCTGGTGACGCTCGCGACCACCGGCTTTCTGGTTCACCAGCAGCTTCGCACTTCTCTCCTGGCCGACGTCGAAACTCGCCTCCTCGACATGGCGACGTCGCTGGTTCCCTACTCGCTCGACGTCTTCGAGCGACAGGCGCGAAACCGGGCGCGGAACGGCGGCAACGCCTTCGATGCCGCCAGCCAGGCCCAGGTCACGCGCATGGGCGAACAAACCGACACCCGCATCACGCTCGTGGCACCCGACGGCGTGGTCGTGGCCGATTCGGACTACGACCCGCGGGACATGGACAGCCACGGCAACCGGCCGGAGATCGTCGCATCGAAGAGCAGCCCCTACGGCGTGTC
>CBDUAS010000250.1:0-6149 GCA_965365185.1 uncultured bacterium
GGCTTGCCATCGGGGCCGATCCAGGCCCGCCGCGCCGCGAGTCGGTCGCTCGAGCCGCGTTGCAACGTCCCGGACACCGCCGTCCATTCCGCCATCGCCGACACGCCGGGCGGACTCGGTTCGGACGGGAAGAGCTGCTTCCGCTCGCCCGAGTAGACGGCGGTGAACGTGCCGTCCCGGATCTCCAATGCCGACGCCCGGCCGCCGTAGGCCTCCTTGAGCATGCCGGTGTCGGTGAGGAAGACGGCGCCGCCGAAGCGTGGCCGGATGTCTCCATCGAGCTGGACCGAGTGCCCGACGACGATGTGGTCCACGCCCTGGGCTTCGAGGATCTTTGCGATGTCGTCGCCGTGCTCGTCTTCCGGCCACTGCGCCAGACCACGGAACCAGAGCAGCCCGTTACGCGTGAGTAGCTGCCAGCTCTGGTACTGGATCAGCCAATCGAGGGTTCGCGCGAGCTCCTGGCCCGCGGCGTCCGGACGCTCCCCGGTTTCGTTGAAAATCTGCAGCATGTGGCTGAGCTTCAAGTCGGCGGCCTCGATGATGTCAACGAGGTCCGCGTAGGGCGTGATGAGGCCGGCGTCGACCATGGTGCGCTTCGCCCGGTCGTACTTCTGTATCTCGCCGGATATGCGCTCGTTGATCTCGTCCACCGAAAGGTCCTCGTACTCGGGGTTGAGCCCGGCATGCATGAACAAGATGTTGTCGATGCGGACCGCAGCGGGAAGCTGTCGCAGCCAGCGGCCGTACTTGCCGTCCGGAGAAAGGGCGTCGATGCGCTCGACGTAGCCCCGGGGGTGCGATTCCTCCCACAAACGGCGGACCTCGCGGGTGAAGATCGGCTGCGGCTTTTGCAGCGATTCGGCTCGCTTGCGCCGGAGGTCCGTGAACTGATCCCAGGCGGCCTCCTGCCGCCGGGGTGAGTCCTCGTCGACGAATGCGGCGGCGTCGGCCTCGCTGTTGTCGCGCAGGAAACCGACCAGGTTCATCGCCTCGTGGTTGCCGAGCGTGACGATGACCTCGCCACCCGCCGAGGGCGCCTGCTCCTGGAGGCGCATGAGCAGGTCCATGGCCGCACGAACGTCGGGCCCGCGGTCGGTGAAGTCGCCGGTTTGCACCATGATCGTGTCGCCGCCAGTCCAGTCCAGATTCTCGTCGACGAGGCCGGTCTCGCGGAGGATGCCGGTGAACGCGTCGAAGGCCCCGTGCACGTCCGCGATGCTGACGATGCGCCGGCCGGCGGTGCCGTCGACGGGTTCCTGCGGCGGGCTCATCGGGCGCGCCTGGCCCCCCAGTGACGGCACGAAAGCGGAAAGGGCAAGCAGGCCGGCGAGCGGAAACCAGCGCCGCACGGCGAATCGCTGCCGCGACACAGTCTCAGTTTCGGTCATTTTCATCGTCAGCCCCTGAATTCGAGGCTACCAGGCGATGGGGGTGGACACCCGTTCGGCGAGGAACCGGGCGATGGCCCGAACGATTCCGATGTTGTTGGAAAGCAGGTCGAAGAAATCATCGGCCTCGATAGCCAATGTCAGCGTATCAACTTCGGCCACCGCTTTCAGTGTGCGCAGCCGGCCGGAAAGCAGGTCGATGACACCGAAAGCCGAGCCCCCCGATACCTCCGTCTCCGGTTGAGCGGGGCTGGAGATGCTTACCTCGCCGCGGACGACACAGTGGATGGCGTCGGAGGGGTCGTTGATCGAGTAGATGGTTTCTCCGGCGGCGTATTCCCGCTCGCTCGCGATTGCCGCGATGCGCATGATCTGTGCTGCCTCGCAGTGGGAGAACAGCTCGACGTTCTGCAGAAACAGCACGCGTTCGATCTGCGCCAGGTTGCTCACTGAAGCCTCTCGTCAGCCATTTCGCCGGGGAACCGTGCCGGTGCCGCCCGGCTCCTGAAACCCTGCCACCCTAACACTATGCCGGTGCCAACCCGAGCCGCGCGCCGGCCCACACGGCGGTTTCCTTGACAAGCGAATCGTCGGTGCGATTCGCTGCCTCCGTAAGCTGTGGATAGAGTTCCGCGATCTCGAGCTCGCAGATCGCGTGGATCGCTGCCGAGCCCAGCCAGTGGGCTGCCTCATCGTCCGTGTTCGATGCTACGACCAGGCGCAGGAGAACGGTCTCCGCCGGCTGCACGACCACCTGATACTTGGCACGAGCAAGCTCCAGCTTCTCCTGCAGCAAGACATCGCCGAGAACGGCAAAGACGGCGCTGTGGACTTCGCCGTGTAATGCGTTGTCGAGATACTCGAGGGCGTGGCTGCGCAGGCGCCGATCGTCGCTCATCAAGCTCTGGGCAGCGGCGCGGACATCCGCCACGGGGTGGAGCAAGCTCAACAGGCGGAAGATGTTGTTCACCATCGCCTGCATCCGGTCGGCGAACATCCGATGCAACAGGAGCGGCGGCGGGCCCGGCCAGCGGACGAGCGGCGCTCGATACTCGAATGAGCCCGGCGGGGCCGTGCTGACCAAGTCGGTGAGCGCCAGGAAATAGAGGCGCGCCTCGTGGCGGATCTCCTCGGCGATCGGTCGGCGGTCGAACACGATGTCGGGTTCGTGGGTGCGCATCCACTCGAGGGCTTCCATGACCTTGCGGCGCATGAAATGGTCGCTTTCCCCGAGGCAGCCCAGCAGGGCATTCGCGGCCGGCTCGCTGCCGATGCGGGCAATTGTCTTGGGTAGCGCCCTGCGTACCCAGAGCTGCTCATCGGGATCGTTCATGAAGTAGACGAGTGCCGGAATGATCGATTCGCCGTAGGCGACGAGCGCATCTCTGGCGTCGTGTTTCAGCCGGCGGTCGCGCGTCAAGGAAATGAGCGTGGGCACGAATATCGGGTTGCGACCGCCGCGGCGGACGCGGTTCCTGACGGCGCGAATGGCGTCCCGTTGAACCGGCGTTCGGGCGTCGTACAGGAGTTGCACGAGATCCTCCTGGAAGTCGGGCTCGGGCAACTCACCGATCGCGTCGGCCGCGGCACGACGTGCGTTCACGTCGATCGAGCCGGCCATCTCCTCGAGCGTCTCGCGCGCCACGCCGCGGCCCGCGCTCCCGGCTCGGGCGAGTATGCTGGCAACGGCGGCGCCGCGGATTCCCCAATTCGGGTCTTCCAGGCGGTCGGCCATCCCCGGGGCGGCTGTTTCGTCCTGCAGAGAGACCAGCGCATGAAGGGCGGTCGAGCGGACCTCGGCATCCTCGTCCGCCAGCGCCTCCTCGACCAGCGGGATGGCATCGGCGCGGCCGCTTCCGGTGAGCAGCATCAACGTTCGGCGGCGAACGCGCGGGCTTTCGTGGCGAACCAGGACCGGTGGGATCAGGTCGCCCTTACCGAAGTACTCGAGCAACTCGAGGCCGTGCATCACCTGCCGCTCATCGGCGCTCCCGAGTGCTTGCACCACGCCCTCGAGCGCAGTCGCGTCCGACAGGTCGACGAGTATCTCGGTTTCACCGCCGCGACGGCGCAGGCTGTCGCGGAACGAGGTTACGTACTGACGTTTGAGCGCCACCGTGACGGTGAGCCAGATACCGATCAGCGCGACGGATATCCAACCGGCACCCACTGGCGTCAGCAAACCGAAGGTCACCGGCAGCGTGAGAACGCCGGCGCCGGCTTTCGCCGAGCGCTGTACGAAGACGTCGATGTAGGCCTTCGCCTTGAGGCGGTCGGCGGCGGGCACGGGGAAGAAGAGCAGCTCGCGCGTCGCTTGATCGAGAGAGTACCGAATTCCGTTCTCGCCGATCTTCAACAGCCGGCAGACGGCCAAGAGCGCTCCCGGCAAGACGGTGAAGGCGGCGAAGATACCGGCCGTGCCCAGCAACATGGCGACCGGCAGCACCCGCATGGCGAAACCGACGCCGAGCTTGCGGTGGATACGCGACGTAAACAGAAGCTGAAAGAGCAGAGCCGTGCTGTTCATCAGCACGTAGAAGTTGCCGTAGCCGCCGGTGAGAGCATCGAGCCGCTCGCCCTCTTCCAGATCCGGCAATGCCTCGACCATTGCCCAGTTGAACTGCAAGTCGATGATGTTGGCGACCACCACGGTGACGAACATCAACGCCGCGATCAGCTTGAGGTGACGCGACCCGAGTATGGCCTCCAGGCCGCCCTTTGCGGCCTCGAGCTTGTCCGTCGGTCGGCGTCGCGGCTGCTCTTCCGTCGCCGGTGTCAGGTAGTGGATGAGATAGATCCCGGCGACCGCCAGCGCCAGGATGCCCGCTGAGACCAGCAAGGTCACCCGCGTGCCGGCGACGCCGGAGACCACACTGGCGATGCTCGCGCCGGTCAGCCCGCCCGCGAGGCCGCCGGCTCCGATGAAGCCGAACAAGCGCTTTCCCTGGCGCGGATTGAGGACGGTATTCGAGTAGGCCCAAAACTGGCTGACGATCAGCACGTACGCGATCGAAACGAAGATGTAGAAGACGATCGGTACCCACGCAGCGTCGGATTCGATGACCAGGGTGAAGGCGGCAACGCTCACCGCCACCGCGCCGCACGTGCCGGCGATGACGTGATGTCTCCGGAAGCGGTCCACGGCGCGGTTGTAGACCATGATCACCGGGATGGCGCACATCGCCAGCAGAAGGAAGACAACCGGCAACATCTCGGCGCCGAGCGAATCCATGAACTTCGACTGTCGCACCGATTTGCTGACGTACTGAAACGTGATCGCCAGGAAAAAGAAGGTGAACAGCAGCACGGCGACGAGGCCTTCGCCGGGGCGCACGTCGATGCCCAGGCGGCTCAGAAATCTGCGCCAAGGGGTGCCGTCGAGATCTGCGTTTCGGGAGCCATCGCGCGCGCTCATGCCGCCCATCGTACTGCCTCCAGGCCCGGCTGACACACATTCGCAGCCGGATTGTGCGGTAGCATCTCGCCGCGCATGGACTCACCCGGACCTCGGTCGACGCGCGGCAATGGAGCCACCCGGCCGATGGGTCCGCTGGAGCAATCGAGATGGCCTGCTGCGCCGAAGAACCTCGGCACTCCTCGCCGGTGCCTCGTGGAGTCGTCGCCGCGTCGTTGTTGCTGCTAACCGCCTGTCAGGCGTTCGCACCCGACTTCGCCGAGTTCGGTGGCGAGCGTCTGCGTGACCTGAGAGACCGCTTCGCCCAGCAGGACACGATGCTGGAGCTGCGCCTGGAGATGCTGCTTCCCGGCGTTCTCACGCAGGCCGAAGTCGACTGCTGGCTCGTGGTCGCCGACGGTTCGGCGCCGGACCCAATGGTCTCGATGCTCACCGTGCGCGCCACCCGACTGGAGGGCAAAGGCGCGTTGCTCTTGTGCGGCGGCGACATGCCGATCCGGAGTGCCATGGGCAGAGGTTTTTCGCCCAACGCCGCGTTTTACGAGGTCATCGAGCCATCCGCCGAGGAACCGCTGGAGGATATCCTCGTACGTCAGTTGACTGCCCGCGACCCGCAGCGCGTCGCCATCAACGACGCCCGCTCGTTTGCACCCGCTGACGGGCTGACGGCGTCCAACGCGCGCTGGCTGCGGCAGCATCTGCCGGAGGATCTGGCCGCGCGCCTGGTATCCTCGCGGCCGGTGGTGGAGCGCTTTCTGGCTACCCAGCTCGATGTCGAAGGTCCGCTCTTCGGAGAGTCGACCCGGCTGACGGCGGCCATCCTCGAAGAGGTTCTCAGCGACCGCGTGGTGGTCGCCGCCGGGACCTCGATCCGTGACCTCGCCTGGGCGGTGCGCCAACGCGCCGCCCTGCTGGACGTGGAGCTCGCCTACGCTCCGCACGCCGTCGTCTACCGTCCCGGCGCAACGCTCGAGGCCGAGCGCCGCATGGGGCTCGACTTGATTCTGCAGCCCGGTGACCTGGTGTTTCTGTCGGCGGGAATCCGCTACCTCGGATACGCCAACCGTATCGGCCGCTGGGCCTATCTGTTACCCACGGGAGAGCGCGAAGCGCCCCCGTGGGTGTCGGCTGCGCTGGCGGAGCTGGCCGACGCAGCAGAACGGCTTGTGGCGGATCTCGCGACGGGACAGTCGGAGGCCGAGATCGCCGACCTGGCCTTGGGAGCGCTTGCCGGCGTGACGGGCGCGAACGCCGCCGTGGATCGTGTCGGACGTCTGGCCGAGGGATCGGCGGATCCTCTGCGAAGCGCGGCAGTGCGTAGCTGGCACCCGGATTTCCGGCTC
>CBDUAS010000251.1:0-6138 GCA_965365185.1 uncultured bacterium
CCGGGTACCGGCAACGTCCGGTGTGCCCGGCCAGATCCCGCCGCGGGTTTCCGGCGAGCTCGGTTGCCCGACCGTGAGAGCCTCGAACACGCTGGCGATCGTCGAAACCTCCCGACACTTCGCGGCCGTTGTCAATGCCTCGTGAATCGAGGTTTCGAGCATCGTCTGCGGAGATTCGGAGTCGACCCGCGGAGACGCCGAAGGGTCTGGGTCCGCAGCCGAATCGAGCATATCCGCGGACTGCTGGCTTACTTGCTCGGTGGCGGCCAGAGCAGCTCGGGCATACGAAAGTGCGGCCGCGCAGGGCGTCTCGAGCGCTTCCTCGCAACGGGCCTGCAGGAGCCACATGCCCGCCATCTCGGGCCTCTGCCGTGTCGCCAGGGCGGCCAGGCGGTGAGCTTGCTCGACGTTGCCGGCTTCCCAGGCGCGTGTCGCCATGCGGGCCCTGACCGAGGACAGCGACAGCACCCAGAGGGTCACGAAGATCGCCGTGAAGGCCATGACCACGGCAAGCTCGTAACGTCTTCGCTTTGGCCGGGTATCCCTGGAATCAGGTTCGTTCACTTCACACGCGCAGCCGTCTTCCGACCGGTGGTGCCGCATACATTGGGTGCCGATTGCCGGGCCGAGTATAACAGCGGCGGCGACGACGGCGTTCGACGTTCAAGCACCGCATCCAGAGAACTTGCGCGCGGCCATTGATTGTCGGCGTCTCGGTACTATCATAGGGGCGTTATCTGTTTCCCGGGGGGCGGACAAGCGGTGTGCAGGGGCGGCATAATCGCTGGCCGGTTGGAGGATTGTGCGTGAGTACCATACCGACAGCGCGCGTTTCAGGGATCATTGCGCCGCCCAGCGATTACGCCGTACCCGTAGCGTTGGGGTCCGATCGTCTTCGGCGCCCGGGGTTGCTGAGCCTCGCATCGGCCGACCTGCTCGTGACCCTGACCGCCCTGCTGGCGGCGGATCACCTGCGATTCACGCTCGGTTGGGGGGCGACGCTCGGTCCGATCGAGACCTTCGTCACCGCTCCCATCATGGTGCTGTTCGGGTTCATCTGGGTGACGACCGCTTTCCAGATGGGCCTCTACGACCGGCCACGCGTGTGGAAGTGGAGTACCTCGTTCCGCGCCGCCGTGACGGCGGGTTTTGTCGCCGATTCGATCCTGGCCGCTGCTCTCTATCTGTCGTACCGTGATCTCTCGCGGCTGTTGTTCGTGTACTTCGTCGTCGCCCACTTGGTGGGCCTGGTGGCCGTTCGCTGTGCGTTCATCTTGACGGAGCGGGTCTCGGGGCAGCCTTTCTGCGGTGGCGAGCACATCGTTTTGATCGGCTCCGGGCCGCACGTCGAGCGGGTTTCACGCGCCCTCGAGCAGGACGCGTCCGGCAGCAAGATCGTCGCCCGCCTCGGTGGTCCGGAGCTGACCTCCGGCGACAGCGCTGATTTCCTGCGGCGGCTGTCCAATGTGATCAACGACGCCGACGTCGACGAGGTGGTGATCGCCGACCCGAACCTGCGTCGCGAGGAGCTCCTACGCTGGGTGCTCGAGCTGCGGCGGCAGCCGGTTCACATCTCGGTGGTGCCTGACTTCGCCGAGCTGATTACCTCGCAGGCGAGCTTCGAAGACGTGGCCGGCATACCGCTCATCGGGTTGCACGAGCCGGCGATCCGTGGCGGCCAGTGGGTCGTGAAGCGAGGGTTCGACATCGTTGTCGCCGTTACGTTGCTCGCCCTGTCGGCGCCGCTGCTGCCGTTCATCGCGCTGGCGATCTGGCTGGAGAGCGGCAGTCCGGTCATCTTCAGCCAGGACCGGATCGGGCTCGGCGGAAGCGTGTTCCACATGCTGAAGTTCCGCACCATGGTCGTCGGCGCCGAGGACCGGTCAGCCGATGTGGCCACCCGCTCCGCCGACGGCAAACTGATCCACAAGAAGCCCAACGATCCCCGGGTCACGAAAGTCGGACGGGTGCTGCGGCGGACCGGTCTCGACGAGCTACCCCAGCTCTTGCATGTACTGAGCGGCAAGATGTCTCTGGTAGGCCCGCGACCGGAGCTCCCCGAGATCGTTGCCGAATACGAACCGTGGCAGTTTCGGCGGTTCGCGGTCGCCCCCGGAATCACAGGATGGTGGCAGGTCAATCGCGATCACGGGGTCCCGATGCACCTGCAGACGGAGCTCGACGTCCACTATCTGATCAACTACTCGCTCTTGCTCGACCTCAGGATCCTCGTTCGCACGGTCGCGGTCCTCATCGGGGGTCGCGGTTCCTATTGAAACTTCACGACGGCGCCGACCCGGGGGCCGACACGTCCGTCAAGTCCGTTGACCGCCCGAGGGCGGCTTCCGTGTTCCTCGAAGCCGTCGTGCTGGCCGGCTTGCCTCTCTTCAGCAGGGCGTCGATCTGGGGAGGCGCTCCCGGCGCCACCTGGCCCGAGTTGCTGGCGGTTCCCGTCTGGATCGCCGCGATCCTGCGCGGCCGCCGGGCATGGGTGAAGGCCGGCCGCGGCGCTTGGCCGGCGATCGCCCTGTACGGCGGCGCCGTCCTAGCAAGTGTTCTCGTCGTGTTGTTCGAGCGGCATCGCATCGATTCGCCGGTTTTCGCTGCCAATCTGTCGCACGCGTTGCGGGAGTGGTTCGGGGCCTGGTCGACCGCGGCCCCGCTCTATTCGCTCAGAAGCGCCGCCATCTACGCGGTCGGGCCGATCTTCTTCGTCGCGGTGAGGGCGATATGGGCGACACATCGCCCGCGCCTTTTCGAACGCCTGATTGTCTGGGGCGGGGCCGCCGCGGCGGGGTTGGCCGTCGCGCAGGCGGCGCTCGGCCGCGGGCTGTTCGTGGAAACCGCGCCCGGGGAACCCTCTTTAGTGCGCGCTGCCGGACCGCTCCCGGACCCGAACGCCTTCGGCTCGTACCTGGCCCTGACGGCCGCTTTCGGCGCGGTGGTTTGGGCCGCTCGCCTGCGCGAGGATGCTTCGGCTGCAACGACGTACCGCGTCGGTGCGGCGTTGTGGGCGTTGCTGATAGCCGCGGGGCTGTGGGTATCGGGCTCGCGCGCGGCCCTGTTCACGTTGCTCTGCCTGCTGATCGTGCTCTTGTCCTCCAAGGTCATCGCCTTACGCGGGCGCGATCACGCCGCGGTTCGCTGGGCCACTGTCGGTGCCGTGGTCGTCGTGGTGCTCGCCGGGATGACGGCGTACGCCAGCCTGGGCGAATACGGCACGGTGCCCAGCGGTTCGCGGTGGCACCGTTTTCTATCGGCTTTTGACGTCGGGCAGTCCGCAATGCGGCTGTTTCGCGGGCGTCCGGTGCTCTGGCAAGCGGGTCTGACAATGATCGTCGACGAGCCGGTGACCGGCGTCGGCGCCGGTCGCTACGGCGTCGAGCTCGGAGGCCGCCTTCCCGTTGAGCTATGGGGCGTCGCCACGGCCGAGAACGCGCACAACTACTTCCTGCAAACCGGCGCGGAAACCGGATTGGTCGGTCTTGGCGCCCTCGGCCTTCTGCTGGCCGTTGCCGGCGGCGCACTATGGACGGCGCGCGCCGAGGTCCGTGCCCGGGCGGCGTTGCTCGGCGCCGCGGCATGGTGCCTGACCTGCGTCGTGGGTCACCCGCAGTTGATTCCGTCCCTGCAACTCTTCTTCTGGGGGTTCCTGGGCATGGCCACCGCGGGTCGTCCGCTTCCGCGTCTCGGCCCCGGCCGCGCGGGCCTCGTGCTCATCCTCGTGTTCCTCGTCGGACGTGTCGGGCAGGAGGTGCTGTCAACGGGCTGGCAGCCCTCGCTCTACGCTGCCGGCCTCCACCAGCGCGAGCCGACCCCGCCGGGAGGTGAGAGCCTGCGATGGGCAACGTCACGCGCCCGGCTGGACCTGCGAAAGGACGGGGATGTCGTCCAGTTGCGGTTCTTCGTGGCCCATGAGGAGCTTCCCGTCTCGGTGCGCAGCACCGTGGGCCCGTGGTCGGAGGAACGCCGCTTCTACAATGGGGGCTGGAAGACACTGGCGTACTACGTGCCGCCCGGCGGGAGTGGCCGCGTCGGAATCGCCGTCGAAACCGAACCACCGTTCGTCGCCGCAGGAGATCCCCGCGACCTGGGAGTGATGCTCGCGCCGCCACGCTGGCAGCGAGGTCTTCCCTCCGAGCCCATCGGCGCCTACGACCTGGAGGTCGGCGACGACGGCCGGAGTTTTCGTTGGACGTCCGGTGTCGGCTGCTTTCCGGTCGCACGGGGACAGGACATCGAGCTCTCGATGCGGGCGGCCAACCCGGACCTCGTCACCAATCCGCTGGTCGTGACCTTGTTGCGGGCGGGAACCGCACCAGAGACCGTGTCGATCGGCCACTGGGCATGGCAAACGGTGCGGGTCACCGGAGGCGAATCAGCGGGTCCGGTGCTGTGTATACGGCCGAGCAGGACCTGGAATCCGCGCGCCGAGCAGGTGTCTGCCGACGCTCGTGATCTGGGGGTGGCCGTCTCGATCCTTCGCGGCGATGGTAACCGGGAGGCAAGTCGCTGAAGCTGCAAGCGGGGGCTCGAAGAGCGGGCGGCGTCGCGCAAAGGCGGCGCGGGCACCGCCGCGCGACCGGGCGAAGTCGTTCAGCGCCTGTGGTGCTGGTATGCTTCTGGCCGCCGTTCGATATCCCGACCCGATAGGTTGCCCGCACCGAGCGGGGCTCGGAGAGCACAAGTGAGCGTTGTGGTTGTAACGGGTTCGGCCGGGCTGATCGGCTCCGAGGCGGCGTTGTTCTTCGCCGAGCTCGGTCTCGACATCGTCGGCATCGACAACGACATGCGGCGGGTGTTTTTTGGCGACGACGCGTCGACCGACTGGAATCGGCGACGACTCGAGAGTGCGATCGGAAAGCGCTACCGACACATCGACGAGGACATCCGCGACGTCGACGCCGTCGACGGCGTGTTTTCTCGGTATGGTGGCGCCATCGAGCTGGTCATCCACACCGCGGCGCAGCCGTCCCACGACTGGGCGGCCTCCGACCCGCTGACCGACTTCACGGTCAACGCCAATGGAACGCTGAACCTTCTCGAGGCGACGCGGCGGTTCGCCCCGGACGCCACCTTCATCTTCACCTCTACCAACAAGGTCTACGGCGACGCGCCGAATCGCTTGCCCTTGATCGAGCAAGAACTGCGCTGGGAGATCGATCCACAGCACACGTACGCGGACGGAATCCGCGAGGACATGTCGATCGACCAGACGCTGCACAGCCTCTTCGGCGCGTCCAAGGTCGCGGCGGACGTGCTCGTGCAGGAGTATGGTCGCTACTTCGGGCTCCGGAGCGCCTGTTTTCGGGGCGGCTGCTTGACCGGTCCTAACCACTCCGGAGCGCAACTCCACGGGTTTCTGGCGTACTTGATGAAGTGCGCCACGACCGGCGCGCGCTACACGGTCTTCGGCTACGGCGGCAAGCAGGTGCGCGACAACATTCACAGCGCCGACCTGATCAGCGCTTTCCACGAGTTCTTCAAGGCGCCACGCGTCGGCGAGGTATACAACTGCGGTGGCGGGCGCTTCAGCAACTGCTCGATGCTCGAGGCCATCAAGATGTGCGAGCAGATCGCCGACAGGAAGCTCGACTGGGAGTACTCCGAGCGGAATCGCGTGGGCGATCACATCTGGTGGATCGGCGACAACTCGAAATTCATCAGCCACTATCCGGAGTGGCGTGTGCGGCGCGACGTGCCGCAGATCCTTCGCGAGATCCACGAGGCCAATCGAGACCGCTGGTCGGCGCACGTTGCGACGTCGTGATCGATCGCGGAAGGAAGAGCGTCCTCGGCGTCGGCGTCAATGTCATCGACTACGAGGCGGCGGTCGCGAGGATCATCGATGCAGCGGAGGCTCGCCGGCCCCTGGCGGTTTCCGCCTTGGCAGTGCATGGGGTGATGACCGGAGTGCTCGACAGGACCCATCGGTACCGTCTCAATCATCTCGACCTGGTCGTTCCTGACGGGCAGCCGGTGCGTTGGGCCCTCAACCTCGTTCACCGGGCGGAGCTGGCCGAGAGGGTTTACGGGCCGGAGCTGACGCTGGCGGTGTGCGCGCAGGCGGCGGAGCGCGGGCTTTCGATCTATCTCTACGGCAGCCGGCCGGAGGTTCTCGAGGCTTTGTCCGACAAG
>CBDUAS010000252.1:0-6133 GCA_965365185.1 uncultured bacterium
TGTCTCGGTGCCGCGCTGCGCGCGTATCACGCGCACCTCACCGCCGGCGGTAGCGACCTGACGTGGGAGAACGTGATCGCCGGCGTTGCCGAACCCGTGCCGGGCTCCTGCATCCTCCCGGATCCGGCCTGTACACGCCTCTACGCCGACATGCGCAGGCGTTACGCCGACCTCGAGAGCCGCTATCGCCGCTGACCGCGAAAGATCTCCGGTCCTCTTGCCGGTGCGCTCGAACCTTCCCCGGACCTCCGCGGGCGGCTTGGCCCCGCGTTAAATCAAGAGTAATATGATCTTGTTATCGGATTACGATCATGATCTTCACCAAGCGCAGCGATTACGGGCTTCGTGCCGCGATGGAGCTGGCCGCCGGTTACGGTGCCGGCCCCTTGTCCGCGCGTCAGATCGCCCGCCGGGGCAGCCTGCCCGAACCGTTCGTGCGCAAGCTCCTGCAGGAGCTGGCCCAGGCCGGGCTCGCCGACAGCACCCGCGGTCGTCACGGCGGCTACATGCTCGCCAGAGAGCCGGCGCGGGTGACCGTGCGCGAGACTCTCGAGGCTTTCGAGACGCTGGCACCGGTCCCCTGCCTCGATCCGCGGAACGTGACGGTTTCGGATTCACTCCGACGGGCCGCGGGCAACGATACGAATCCTGGCGACGAGCTTTGCGCCCTCGACGCGGAGGAGCCCGGCTGCCCGACGCGCGCCGCGTGGCACCTCGTCGACCGGAGAGTCCGCGCCACACTGGAGGCCATGACCCTGAAAGACCTCCTGCGTGAGGTCGAGCAGCGAGGTGTGGCCAGGGAAATGAGCCATGCCCCTTAGAGCGGTGCTGCGTGGCCCCGGTGCCGCTCAAAGCGGTGGCAGCATCGACACGCCTCAGCTCCCCCGCGTGCATCCGATCCAGGTGGACAGCGCGCCGACCGTCGGCCCGGAGAGGGTCGCGGGCGTGCGAACGGTGGCGCTGGTCGGGCACCCGAACGTCGGCAAGAGCGTGATCTTCTCTCGCTTGACGGGCAGCTACGTGACCTGCTCCAACTACCCCGGAACCACGGTGCAGATCTATCGCGGAACCGCGGAGCTGGAGGACAGCGACTGGGAAGTGCTGGACACACCCGGACTCATCCAGCTCGCGTCCTCCCGCGAGGACGAGCAGGTCACGCGGGACGTCCTGCTGTTCGATGACATCGACGTGGTCGTGCAGGTCGCCGACGCGAAGAACCTGGAGCGCACGCTGGCTCTGTTCCTGCAGCTTGCAGAGCTCGGCAAACCCATGGTGCTGAACCTCAACATGGTCGACGAAAGCCGCGCCCGCGGCCTCGACATCTCGGCGGCAACGTTGCAGCAGCGGCTCGGCGTTCCCGTGATCGAGACGGTGGCAACGCAGGATGCCGGCATCGGCGCGCTGCGCGCCGCGCTGAGCCGGGCCAGGGTCCCGGAGCTCGGCATCGTTTACGGGGAGGCCGTCGAACCGTCGGTGACCGCGTTGGCGGCTCTGTTGAAAACGCGGCGTGACGGCAGCGCCCGGGGCGTCGCGGCGCTGCTGCTCGGGCTTTCCGACGTCGACGCGCCGGAGCTGCTCGATGCCCTGGAGCTCGACCCGAATACGCGCCGAGCGGTTGCCGCGGTGACCGAATCGGCGCAAGGTGCCTGCCGGCCCGGCTACGAGATCTCTCGTCGCCGGCACGAGCTTGCCACGGAGATCGTCTCAGCGCCGGCCGCATCGACGGGCATTGGCGATTCGGTCCACAGTTGCGGCGTGTGTTCGCCGGAGGTCCTGCCCAAGTTCGACACCACCGGCCACACCGGCGGGTGCCCGATCCCGTTCGTCTCCGCGGAGCAGGCGACGAAGCTCTCGCGAACGCTCGGCCGCCTCAGCGTTCACCCGATCTGGGGCGTAGCCATGCTCCTGGCGGTGATGTACACGATGTACCAGCTCGTCGGCAATCTCGGTGCGGTCGTCATGGTCGGCTTTCTCGAGGAGACTCTCTTCGGCAGCTACATCAACCCTGCCGTGACCGGTTGGGTGAACCGCATCGTGCCGTGGGAGCTCGTCCGCGAAATGCTGGTCGGCGACTACGGGCTGTGGACCATGGCCATCACGTACTCGGTGGCCCTGATCCTCCCGATCGTGGCGACGTTCTTCCTGGCCTTCGGGTTTCTGGAGGATTCCGGATACTTCCCGCGGCTGACGGTGATCGCACACCGGACGTTCCGGCGCATGGGACTGAGCGGACAAGCGGTACTGCCGATGATCCTCGGACTGAGCTGCGACACCATGGCCACGGTGACCACGCGGGTGCTGGAGACACGAAAAGAGCGCACAATCGCCACATTACTCCTGGCCCTCGGGGTACCCTGCTCAGCCCAGCTCGCGGTGCTCCTGGCGATCTCCGCAACCGTTTCCGGCTGGGTATTGATCGGCGTGCTCGGGATCACCGGCTTGCAGCTTCTGCTCGTCGGCCGCCTCGCTGCCGGCCTCATTCCCGGCCGCACGGCGCCGTTCGTCACCGAGCTACCGCCCCTGCGCTGGCCGCAGTTCCGCAACATCCTCGCCAAGACGCGCGCCCGCATGGTGTGGTACCTGACCGAGGTCGTGCCGCTGTTCATCATCGGCACCATGGCACTGTTTCTGCTGCACGCCACCGGCGCGCTGGCCGCAATCCAGCGCGGCGCTCGCCCGCTGGTGACCGGATTGCTCGGGCTGCCGGCGGAAACCGCCTCGGCGTTCGTCATGGGCTTCTTCCGCCGCGATTACGGCGCCGCAGGCCTCTACCAAGTGCATCAGGCGGGCGGCATGGACACGCTGCAGATCCTCGTCAGTCTGGTCGTCATCACGCTGTTCGTTCCCTGCGTCGCCAACTTGCTGGTGATCATCAAGGAGCGCGGGTGGAAAACGGCGCTGGCGATCGTCGGGTTCATCGTTCCCTATTCGATTCTCGTCGGCACCGTGGTCAACGCCGTCGGCCGGGCCCTTTCGGGGACGGGAGGTTGATCGATGTTCGACCGTGAGCCGGCGCGGCGCGCACCGCAGATCGCCGACACACAGCGCTGCCTCGAGTGCCCCATGTGCCATGCCGCGCTGAGTGCGGAGAGCATCGCGGGCGTGTGCTCTGCCTGTCCCCTCTATCAGATGAAGAGCGGCTGCGGTATCGACCTGATCGCATGTCCGGAATGCGGGTATCACAGCCTGCCGCGGGAGCACGTCTCGCCGAATTCGGGGGCCGCACCCGTCCCTCTGCCCGCCGCCGAAGCCAAGCGGTGGCAGGGCGCCAGCGCGCCGTGCTCCGGCGCCGTCCGCCTGAGCGACGTAGCCTCCGGGACGCGGGCGCGGCTGCTGGGATTCAACGGCATCGACGATGACTACCTCGGTCGACTGACCGCCTACGGCCTCCTGCCGGGCGTCAACATCGAGGTGCTGCAGCGCTTCCCGGCGATCATTCTCGGCGTCTACCAGGCCGAGCTGGCGCTCGAGACGAAGCTGGCCGAGAGCATCTGGGTGCTGCCGGATTGACGATCTTCGCTATCGCTGCAGGCGCCGTTCGAACTCCGGCGAGCGGATGAGCTTGAGCAGCACGCTGGCATACTGGCCGCGGCGCATCTCCCCCAGGTACAGGCGCACGCCGGCGCTGTCTCCCTCGCGGCCCAAGATTCCCTCGTAGAACTGCTCGAGGAGCTGCGCCGGGGACATGCCCGCGCTCACCTCGCGGAACTCGCTACTGCCCAGCATGCCCTCAACCACCGCCTCGAGGCTGCCGTTCTCGATCGCGTCACGCGCCGGGTCGAAGCCACCGGGATCCGGATCGCGAGCGAGGATCGCCCGGTACAACGCCGTGGTAACGAACGCCGACTCGGCGCGGTCATAGCTCACGCGAGCCACGGCGCTGATTTCCACCTGCAGGAACCAGCGGAAGTTCAGGTTGTTCGGCGCGAAGACCTCCAGCGTGCACCGCCCTTCGGCGGCGCGGGCTTCCACACGCATGCGCCCCTCGCCGCGATCCTCGACCCGCAACATGCCGCGGCACTCTCGATCGTCGTAGCCCAGCGCCAGGCGTTCTGCGGGGAAGTAGCGGCCGCGCTGGTCGCGCGCATCCAGCTCGAGCTCGAGCCGGCCCCGTGGCGCCATGCTGATACTGGTTTCACGCCCCAGGGAGCGACGATCGTAGGCACCGTCGGTCACCACCAGCTCGGCGGTGCAGAGCACCGGGTAGGACCAATCTCCGCACTGCTGAGCGCCTGCTGCCTCGACCGGAGCAAACGAGGTTGCCAGAAGAACGATCGCTGCGGCGAGAGCGTGGCGGGCGCCGCCGGCGGCGCGATTGCGGCGGTGGCGTCGACCGCGCGTGCTGCGAACTCGGTTTCGCATCCTCTGATGCTATCGAACTGCGGGGCGAAACCCGAAGTGTTGACCGCCCGTAGTGTTTACTATATTTTGTTTATTTATAAATTTTGTTTACACGCAAGCGAACGTGACCGGCGGGCGCCGTGCCCGATATCGCGTCCGGCAAAACGGAACCACGACATGGGAAAAGGCGACTATCTGGGTGAGTTCGAGCAGCTCGTGCTACTGGCGCTGGCGACCGCGGGCGAGGATGCTCCGGGCCGCGAGGTCTACGAGGAGATCACCCGCACGACGGGTCGCGAGGTGGCCGTGACCGCCGTTTACGTGACCCTCAATCGGTTGCAGAAGAAGGGGTACGTGTCCGCAGAGATGGGCGATTCGACCCCGGAGCGCGGCGGACGAGCAAAGAAGCTCTTTCGCCTCGAGGCGGAAGGCGCCGAAGCGCTCAAACGCTCGCGCGAGCAGTTCGACGTGCTGTGGCGTGCGGCCCGGTCGCATCCCGAGCTGCGTGGTTGAGCGGGGAACGACATGAGCCCGTCCGACACTGACGACGATCGCCGCAGGGGCGGCCCGCCGAGGCTCGCACTCGCCATGCTCAGCGCCGTGTTGCCGCTCGAGTTGCGCGACGACGTGCTCGGTGACCTCCAGGAAGGGTTCGTCGCGCGCACATCCACAGGCGGCGACGCCAACGCGCGCCGGTGGTACTGGCGTCAGGCTCTGCAATCGCTGCGCTATACGGGGACAAACCCGGTGGCCCCCGAACCGCTGAAGAACCGCGGTCCCTCCCGGCTGAGGAAGGCATTCATGGGATTTTTCAAGTACGACCTCGCCTACGCCGTCCGCCAGCTCCGCTCCCACCCCGGATTCACCGCCGTCGCCGTGCTGTCACTGGCGCTCGGCATCGGTGTCAACTCGACGATCTTCACCGTCGTGAACGGATTTCTGCTCAAACCGCTTCCGGTCGCGGACATCGACGAGGTCGTGGAGGTCTTCACCAGCATTCCGGAAGATCCGTTCAACCAGTCTTCGTACCTGGACTACGTCGACTATCGAGACGAGGTCGAGGCGTTCGACGGGCTCGCGGCCAACATGACGATGCTCTATAGCTGGAACCTCGAGACCCACTCCGAAGCCCTTTTCGGCGAGCTGGTGTCGGGCAACTACTTCGAGGTCCTCGGCGTCGAGCCGGAGCTCGGCCGTTTCTTCCTCCCCGAGGAGAACGTCACGCCCGGCACACACCCGGTGGTCGTGCTGTCGCACGGCTTCTGGGAACGTAACTTCGCCGCTGATCCGGCGACTGTCGGTCGAACCATCAAGCTCAACGGCACCCACTTCACCATCGTCGGCATCGCACCGCCCGAGTTCTCCGGCACCGTCCCGGTACTGCGGCCCGACCTGTGGACGCCGCTGATGACCGAACCGATCGTAAACCTGTTCACCGAGGATGGCTCGCTGATCGACGAGCGTGGCTCGCGCCCGCTGCGCATGTACGGTCGCCTCGCTGAAGGCGTGACCCCCGAGCAAGCCCTGACGCAGCTCGAGACGGTTGCGGCCCGCCTCGCCGCCGAGTACCCCGGAAGCAACCACGACCGCGGCGCCAGCATCAAGCCGCTGCGCGAGATCCGGCTGCATCCGGAGATCGACGGCGCCGTCACACCTGTGGCCGGGTTGTTGATGGGACTGGTGGCCCTGGTCCTCCTGGTGGCCTGCGCCAACGTCGCCAACATGCTGCTCGCACGCGCCTCGGCCAGATCGGAAGAGCACACGTCTGAACTCCAGTCACATGTCAGAATCT
>CBDUAS010000253.1:0-6128 GCA_965365185.1 uncultured bacterium
TGGCCTACGGGCTGCTCGCCCTTGGCTGGGGATTTGCCGAGATGTCGGCGCTGTCTTTCATCCTCGGTGTCGTCGTCGGGCTGATCGGTGGGCTGGGCCTGAACGGCACCGCCCGGGCCTATGCCGCGGGGTTCCGCGATATGGCCCTGCCGGCGCTGCTGATCGGCATCGCCCGCACGATCTTCGTGGTGCTCGAGCAGGGGCGCGTGGTCGACACGCTGGTGCACGGGCTGTTCACCCCCCTGTCCAGCCTGCCGCCGGTCGTCTCTGCCCTCGGCATGCTGGCGGCGCACGTCGGTATCCACGTGCCGGTCTCGTCCGTGAGCGGCCAGGCGGTGCTGACCATGCCGCTGCTCGTCCCGCTCGCCGATCTGCTCGGCCTGTCTCGTCAGGTCGTGGTGCTCGCGTACCAGTACGGCGCCGGCCTGTGCGACATGATCACACCGACCAACGGCTCGATCATGGCCATCCTCGTTGCCGCCGGTGTGGGCTGGGATGAGTGGTTCGCCGTGGTGTGGCGGTGGGCGGCCATGCTGCTTGCGCTCGGGGCGATTGCCATCTGCATCGCCGTTGCGGCGGGACTGCAGTGACGGCGGCTTGCTGTGACGGTCACGCAGTGCGGCGAACCGCGTTCGACCCGACCTGTTTCAACTAGCCGCGTCGTACAGCACCGCTTCCTCGCCTCGCTCGGCAATCAGCGCCTCGATAATCTCCACGAGGTGCTCGCGTCGCTTCAGGATTCGGCCGATCTCGGACGTGGAGAGGTGATCACCGAGCGCGTCGTCGAGCTCGGCTCGGGTCAGACTCCGCAGCCGGTTCCAGAAGGCGCGTTCGACGAACGCGATGCCGTCGAGATTCTCGTATGGGGCCCGCGCGTAGAACGCCCGCGTGTGATCGATCAGCCACAGGTTCCAGTCGCCGTCGATCAGCATATTGCCTGCATGACGATCGGTGTTGCCGATGAGGGCGTCGAAAAGTCGCATCAGGTGCCACTGACGCGTCCAGCGCAGACCGTTCGGCGGCTGCCGCCCCTCCTGTGCGCGTTCCGATTCCATCATCGCGCCGTAGAGCCAGAGTTGCAGCGTGCCGTTGCGATCGCCGATACGCCGCGTCACCGCCGGGGGCACGTTGTCCATGCACAGCAACCGGGCGAGCTCGTAGGCACCGGCTTCGAACCGAAAGCTGTCGCGGAAGTTCACCACCAGCCCGCGACCCGGCAGCCGGCCCTTCTCGTAGAGCTGCTCGAAGTAGCGGAACACCGCATGGGCGCGCACGCCGTCCATCTCCAGGGTCACGCGCTCGGGGCGCGTTACACCGATACCGATGGGCTCGATGTCGACGATTTCGGCGTTCAGGAGAAAATCCTTGATCTCTTCATCGGAGCGGAAGGGAAGCGGTTTGCCGTCCTCCCCCAGCCAATAACGATCCTGAGATGCCGCGGTGGCGCGATGGCCTCGAGGCTCCGGCGGAGCGGCTAGTGCCGGCGAAGCTCCGATGACGACGCAGGAGAGCAACAACAAGATGAGCGCCCGGCTTGGAGGGCTAGCCGGGCGCTCTCTCCCAGGGGACCCCCCGCCGGTGCTGCCGCCGTGGTGGCCGCCCCAGTCTTCGAAGCTCATTGGCCGTCAGCGCGATGGCGAACAGCGTCTCGTTGTAGCCACGTGCGCCGTTACTCATCGTCTCTCCTCCTCGCTGCGGCCGGGGGGCGCCGCCTTCTCGCTGCGACCGGGAGGCGCCGTCTCCTTGCTGCCGCTGGAGGGCGCCGCCTCCTCGCTGCGGCCGGGGGGCGCCGCCTCCTCCCCTCTTACCGACTCGCCCCTCCCTCTCACCTAACTCACGCGGCATCCGCCGACGAAACGGTCCACCCGCCCGTCGGATCCGATCACGTTTGACCCGGTCGGCAGACAGATCCCGCGTAGACAGGTGAGGGCGCGAAGACACCGTGCCCGGAGGCAGCCGGAGAAAGGAGCCGACGATGAAATTCACCTGCACAAAGAGGGGTGTGGCGGTGTTTTTCGATCTCGCCGGGCGGTTGACGATCAATGACAGGATGGACCGCGTGCACGCGGCCGTACGCGACATTTCGGACCCGAGGGTCCACGGTGTCTTCGTCGATCTCGGCAACGTCACGCGCCTGGACTGCGCCGGTATCGGCAAGTTGATCCAGTTGCGCAGCCAGGTCGTCGGATCGGGCCGGGTGTTCGGCCTCGTCAACCTGGAACGCCGTCAGCGAGAGCTGCTGGAACTGCTGCGGGTGTCGGCGGTCTGCCGGATCTTCGGCAGCCGCGAGGAGGCGCTGCGCAGTTTTGCTCCCGTCGGATCCAGCACGGCCCCTGCGACGAACGAGCGGGGGCTGATGACCAGCCCGGTATCGGCGAGGCTCGGCCCCCTGCCGTCTCTGCAGCCGCGATGGGCAGCGAGCTGTTGTCTGGCTCCGCGGCGCGACGTTTTCGGTTGAGTCGCTGGCAGGCTGCGGCGATTCACGGCCTCACGCACGACGCTGTCGAAGTCGGGAGGTCGGCTCCTGTTGATCGGCATTCCGCACTCTCGATCCCTTGACCGCGCCGATCGGAATCTCGTAGCGTCGATAGATGGACGACGACGGCGAGATCACGCAGCTTCTCCAGGACTGGCGAGCCGGCGATCAGGAGGCGCTCGACGCCCTCCTTCCGGTGGTGTACGAGGAGCTTCGCACGATGGCGCGCTATCACCTGGTGCGGGAACGGCCCGACCATTCGTTCAAGTCGACGGATCTCGTGCACGAGGTCTACCTGAAGCTCGTGCAGCAAGAGAACGTCGACTGGCAGAGCCGGGCCCACTTCTTCGCTCTCGCTGCGACGTTCACCCGCCGGATTCTGGTGGATCACGCGAAAAAGTGGCTGGCGGAAAAGCGCCGCCCGCAGCGCCACAAGGTCACGCTCGAACCGGAGATCACACCCGGCCAGGAAGTCGATCTCGAGTATCTCGTCGACGTGGACGCAGCCCTGAAGAAGCTCGCCGCCGACCAGCCGCGGCAAGCGCGGGTGGTGGAGCTGAAGTTCTTCGCCGAGCTCAACATCGAAGAGATCGCCGAGGTCCTCGAGATCGCTCCGTCGACGGTCAAGCGCGACTGGAACCGGGCCAAGGACTTCCTCGCGACCGAGCTTGCCGCGCCTACGAACGCCCCGACTCAAGCGCCTCCCCTGGACAGGCCTGAGCAGGAATAGTAGAAACGGGTCCGTAATACTACGTATGCAGGGCGTGAGCCCCGCACGACGCGGGGCGCGCGAGGACAGGTAAGGAGGACATCGAGCCTCCGTCACCGATCTGCGGGGCCGTTTCGTGGGCCCACAACAGCTACTGCGTTCGCTCGGCTCTCTCGTTGCCAGGATCCGCGACGAGATCGAGACCCCGACCGCCACGCCAGCCCCCGTTCCTTCCGTTCCCGGCTACACCATCATCCGTTCCATCGGCAAGGGCGGCATGGGAAAGGTCTATCTGGCGCGGGACGAGACCCTCGGGCGCAAGGTGGCGATCAAGTTCGTTTCCGGGTTCGTTCCGGGCGATCACCTGGCCCGGAGGCAGTTTCTGAGCGAGGCCAAGGCGATGGCCGCCGTCTCGCACGCCAACATCGTGCATGTGTATGCGTTCGGCGAAAGCGACGGCCTGCCCTACATCGTCATGGAGTACGTCGAGGGTCAGAGCCTCGGCCGACTCCTGCGAGACTCCGGGCGGCTCTCCGAAGCCCAGGCGCTCGACATCGTGGACCAGACGGCGAATGCCCTCGAGGCGGCATGGGAACAGGGCATCGTCCACGGCGACGTGAAACCCTCGAACATTCTCATCGACAGCAAGGGCACGGTGCACGTGTGCGACTTCGGCTTGGCCAGGCCGAATCGCGCCGAGCTGCCCACCGCGCCGGGCAAATCGAGCCCGGTGGCCGGCACCCCCCACTACATGTCGCCCGAGCAGGCGGCGGGACGCCCCACGGATCTGCGCTCCGACCTCTATTCGCTCGGCGTCGTCCTGTACGAGATGCTTGTCGGCCGCGCCCCGTTCGCCAGCGTGTCACCGTTCGAGATCATGAAGCAGTCCGGCGAGCGACTGCCGCCGCTGGAAGAAGCGCGACCGGTCTCGCAAGAGGTGTCGGAGCTGTACCGCTGGATGACGCGTGCGAAACGCGCCGAGCGACCCGAATCGCATGCAGCGCTACGGCGGCGGATCGCGGCGATGCGCCACCCCGCTGCGGTCGCCGGCCGCGAGTGGACGTCGGACTCCCGAGAGCGTGTCCGGCGCCAGCGGATCGCCGTTGCTGCTGCGGCCGTCCTGGCGATCGGTATCGGCGGGGCGGCCGTGACGGTGGACCTTTTCGACCGCGCTCCGGATTTCGCCCACGTCATCGTCATCGGCGATTTCGAGAACCTGACGGGTGACCCCGCGCTGGACTATTTGGGCGGCGCCTTGCGGCACGAGGTGGAACGGCGCCTCGTCGGGCTCGAGGGGCTGATCGTCGTTCCACCCGGCCTGAGCTCCGAGCCCAAGTTCGTTGAATCCGACACCAACCCTGATCTCTCGATCATGGGCGCGTTGACCGGATCAGCGGGAAGCCTCGGCGTCGAGTATCGGCTGCGCGACGAGCTGGACGGTGTCGATCTCGGCGACGATAGCGTGCGAGGTCGCGCCACGAAAGAAGAAGTGCTGGACCTACAGGAGAGGCTCGTTGCTTCGGTTGCTGCAATGCTCGCGGACAAACTCGGTTCGTTTGCGTTCGACACACCGCAATCCCCGACGCCTCAAAGTGGCGAGGTCTTGATCCTCTATCAGCGCGGAGTGACCTACCTACGGGACGCCGAGTCCACCGAGGATTTCCAGTTCGCGATCGACCTCCTGCGCCGGGCCGTCTCCATCGAGCCGACGTTCGCGCCCGCGCACGCCGCCTTGGGGCGCGCGCTGCGGGGCCTATACGAGCTGACGGGGGAGGATCGGCTGCTCCACGAGGCTCGCGATTCCTGCGCCGAGGCACGCGAGAAGGGCGAAACGCTGCCCGACGCCTACCTGTGCAGCGGCTGGATCGAGCTGGAAAGAAGTCGATACCCGGAGGCGGCGGAGGATTTCATTCAAGCGATCCGCCGGGGAGGAACCGCCGAGGCTCACAGAGGTCTCGGAGCCGTTTACTCGAGATTCGACGATGACGTGGCCGCTGAGGCCTATCTCAGGCGCGGTCTTGAGAGCGACCCTGCCTATCCCGGGGCTTATCTGAGCCTCGGCTACTTCCTTGCCAAGCGCGACCGCTACGAGGAGAGCCTCGAGCAGTACACGTTGGCGGCCGAATACCGACCCAACAGCGCCTTCGCTTTCACCAGCATCGGCGGCTGCTACTTCATGATGGGTCGGTACGACGAAGCCGTCGATGCCCTCAGCGTGTCCATCAACCTCCGCGAAACCGAGACGGCGTGGTCGAACCTTGGCCTCGTTCACCTCTCGCGCGGCGAGACCGATGATGCCGTACGAGCGTTCGAGGCGGCCGTCGCATTCGAGAACGCCAGTTACCTCACCTACGGAAGTCTGGCCCGCGCCTACCACTGGGCGAACGACCCCCGCGCCGAGCAGTACTTCCAGGAAGCCGCGCGACGCGCCGAAGACAAGCTGGACTCCGATCAGCGCCTTTACGCAGAGATCATGCTCGCCTACTACTACGTCATGCTCGGCGAACGCGAGAGGTCGCTGGACATGCTCGAGCAGGCGATTTCCGAGGTGCAAAGCGACAGCAAGGCGGAGGTGCACTTCTGGGCCGCGATCGTTCATCTCGAGCTCGGGGAGCGAGCCAAAGCGCTCGAGTCGCTTCGAAAGGCGAAGGATAGGGGCTACTCGGTGTATGAGTTGCGGGATGCGCCGGAGTTTGCGCAGTTGGCGGGGAATGCCGACTACCAGGTGATCATCCAAGGGCCGTGAAACCCTGAGAGACGGCCGAGGCGTCGCTGGAAATACGGAACGAAGGAAGAAGAGCCGCCATCCGAGCAGGAAAGGAGAGATTGGGGACCGGCGGGGTGTTTGCTGATATCGAACTTCACCTGACTCTGGAGGCATTCATGGCAGTTCTCTACGCTGAATTCCCCGTGAAGAAGGACGCCAACGGCGATCCCATCCCC
>CBDUAS010000254.1:0-6108 GCA_965365185.1 uncultured bacterium
TGGCGCATCGATGCCGGCGACGCCGCGAGCTTGGTGGTCTCCTATCGGCTCCAGTGCTCCGGAAGATCCGTCACGCGCAACTGGGTCGACGCCCGCTACGCCGTGCTCAACGGGCCGGCGACGTTCATCACGCCGGTGGGAGGCGCGGAGATACCCCATGAGGTGCACCTCGAGCTCCCCGATGAATGGCCGGAGTCGATGACCTCGCTCGATCCCGCCCCCGACGGCGCGCCGCATCATTACCTGGCGCCCGATTACGACATCCTGGCCGATTCTCCGATCGTCGCGGGCACCCTCGACATCCACACGTTCGACGTCGAGGGCGTACCCCACTACCTCGTCAACTTCGGCGACGTCGGCGAGTGGGACGGCGCGCTGGCTGCCCGCCAGATCCACAGGATCGCCGATGAGCACCGACGCTTTCTCGGTTTTCTTCCCTTCGAGAAATACGTCTTCCTCAACGCCTTCCGGCGCGGCGGCGGCGGCCTCGAGCACTTGAACTCGACGTTGCTGACGTCGAGCTCGGCGCGTTCGACGGTCCCGACGATCTCCTGGCTCGAGTTCGTCAGCCACGAGTACTTCCATGCCATCAACGTCAAGCGGCTGCGCCCGATCGAGCTCGGCCCGTTCGACTACGAGAACCCGCCGCAGACCGGCGCCCTGTGGATTTCCGAGGGGCTGACGTCGTACTACGGCGATCTGGCGGTGGTGCGCTCGGGCGTAGGCACGGTCGGGGATTTCCTCGAAGGCGTATCCTCGCGCATCCAGCAACTGCAGACCTCTCCCGGACGGCTCCGGCAAACGCTCGAAGAATCATCGCTGCAGGTATGGACGAACTCCACCTCGGGAGTGGGCGTCGATCCCGAAACAACCGTGAGCTACTACGTGAAGGGGGCCGTCCTCGGGCTCCTGCTCGATGCCCGCATCAGGCACGCGACCAACGGATCGAGGAGCCTCGACGATGTCATGCGCCTGGCCTACGAGCGCTATTCCGGAGAGCGAGGCTTCACGCGGGACGAATTCCGTGCCATTGCATCGGAAGTCGCCGGAATCGACCTCGATCCTTGGTTCGCCCGCGCCGTCAACTCGACCGAGGAACTCGACTACACCGAGATGCTCGACTGGTACGGGCTGCGCTTCGCCGCAACCGTGCCCGATGAGACGTCCAGCGAATGGACGCTCGAGATCGACCCCGATGCGACGCAGGAGCAGCGCCAGCGGTTCGCCGGCCTGGTGGCGCCGACTGCACTCCGCTAACTGGGAGTTCGAGCACCTTACGATCCCGAACGGCGCCGAGGACTAGGCGCGCGGTCCCGCCCCGCGGACCCCCTCGACGCAAGCTTTCCCGTGCATTACGCTCCATTTCGTGCTCACGCGCCTATTCGCCACGATCCGCTTCAGGCTCGAGCGCATGCTCGTTCGGGGAGCGTTCTTCCAGCTCCTCTTCATTGCCAGCCTGCTGGTGCTGGTATCGATCGTCGCCGGCACCCTGGCGCTGTTGCTGACATCCGGCTTCGAGGGACTCGAAACAGCCGCCTGGTGGGCCTTCCTGCGCCTCAGCGATCCCGGATACCTGGGCGACGACGAGGGCATCACGCTGCGGGTGATCTCGACGATCGTCACGGTGCTCGGCTACGTGCTTTTCATGGGCGCGTTGATCGCCATCATGACGCAATGGCTCAACAGCACCATGCGACGCCTGGAAAGCGGCCTGACGCCGCTCACGCTGAGAGGGCACCTGTTGATCCTGGGTTGGACCAACCGCACGCCGGCGGTCATTCGCGAGCTCGTCCTTTCAGTGGGCCGCGTGCGCCGCTACCTGGCGCGTATCGGCGCCAGCCGGCTGCGCATCGTGGTGCTGGCAGAGGACGTCAGCTCGGCACTGACGTACGAGCTGCGGGAACACCTCGGAGACGCATGGAAACCGGGGCAGATAATCCTGCGCAGCGGCTCGCCACTGCGGGTCGAGCACCTGCGCCGTGTCGACTTTCTCAACGCCGCGACGATTCTGGTGCCCGGCGCGGATTTCGCCGAGGGCGGTGTCGATCTGGTCGACACCAGGACGGTCAAAACGCTGCTGTCGATCTCCAACTCCTCGCGCGAGGTCGAGGCACGATGCCCCGCCGCGGTGGCGGAGATCTTCGACACCGGCAAGCTACCCGCAGCGCGGGCGAGCTACGACGGCGATATCGAGATGATCGCGTCGGACTCCGTCATCAGCCGGCTGATCGCCCATAACATCCGACACCCGGGTCTGTCGCACGTCTATTCCGAGCTTTTGTCGCACGGCGAGGACAGCAACGAGATCTACATCCGCCGCGTGCCCGAGCTCGCCGGCGAAGACATTCGCGGCGTCGGCAGTGCGTTTCCGAGGGCCCTGGTGCTGGGCCTGTTGAGGCCCCGCGGCGAAGGCATGGAATTGCACTTGAACCCGCGCGACAGCCTGGCCATTGATAGCGAAGACCGGCTCGTGTTCGTGTCGCGAGCCTACGATGACGCCGAGCCGAGCTCATCGCCGGACGACCGGATACAGGAGTCTCGAAGCCCCCTCGAGGTGGAGAAGGAGCCCCGCCGCACGCGGTTGCTCATTCTGGGATGGAACCACAAGATCCCTGCCCTCATCGACGAGTTCGACAGCTACCGGGGCGAGAGCTTTCGCCTCGACATCATGTCGCTGGTGCCGGTCGAGGAGCGTGAGCAGTTGTTGCGTCGGCGGGGCGTGCGACCCGAGCACATCGAGCTCGACCACGTCGTCGGCGACTACGTTTCCGAAGTGGAGTTGCGCGCCGTCGAGCCCCACGGGTACGACCGTCTCTTGTTCCTTTCGAGCAACCGCATGGAAAGCTCCGAGGAGTCCGACGCTCGAACGATCCTGGGCTACATGGTGCTCAAAGAAGTCCTCGGCTCAGCGCCGGCCCCCCCGCGCGTCCTCGTCGAGCTGATGGACTCTGCCAACGAGGGCATTCTCGGCGAGCACGCCGGCGAGGTCGTGGTGAGTCCCCTGATCGTCAGCCACCTGCTGGCGCACGTCGCCCTGCGCCGAGACCTCAACGTCGTGTTCGAGGAGCTATTCACCGTGGGTGGGGCCGAGATCTACCTCCGCCCGGCTCGCGTCTACGGTCTCGAAGGCGAGGGCATCGCGTTCCGCGAGATCCAACGCGCCATCGCCGCCCGCGGAGACATCGCCCTGGGTGTGTATCCGTCGACCGGGAGCAAGCAAGACGGTGTAACGCTCAACCCGGAGCGCGATAGCCGGTGGCATCTCACCGGGGACGATCAGATCGTCGTGCTCAGCACCTACCAGACTGCCCGATGAGTCCCGGAACGCTGCGCCGCCGTACCTACGAGATCGTGACTGTGGCGCAGCCGGGTGACCTACCGAGCCGGGTCTTCGACGTGCTCCTGGTCCTGCTCATCATGCTGAACGTGCTCGCCGTCAACCTCGAGACGGTGGAGTCGGTTGCTGCCCGCTGGGCGCGGCCCCTCTTCTGGTTCGAGATCTTCTCGGTCATGGTCTTCACGCTGGAGTACGTGCTGCGCATCTGGTCGTGCGTGGAGAATCCGGCGTACGCGGGCGTTCGGTTTGGCCGGCTTCGCTTCGCCGCCGGCCCGATGCTGATCATCGACCTGCTCGCGATCCTGCCCTTCTACCTGCCGATGGTGGTCACGCTGGATCTTCGCTTCCTGCGTGCCTTGCGGCTCATCCGCATCCTGCGACTGTTCAAGCTGGGGCGGTATTCGCAGGCGCTTCAAACCATTGGACGCGTAGTCAGCGCCAAGAAAGAGGAGCTGCTGACGACGGCCTTCGTGGTCTTCATCCTGTTGCTCGTGGCCTCCGCCGGCTTCTACTACGCCGAGCACGAGTCACAGCCGGAGGCGATCCCGAGTATCCCCGCGGCGCTCTGGTGGGGCGTGGTGACGCTGAGCACGGTGGGTTATGGCGATATCGTCCCCGTGACCTTTGCCGGCAAGCTGCTCGGCGCCGCTGTCGCCCTCCTCGGTATCGGCATGTTTGCGCTGCCGACCGGCATTCTGGGCGCCGCCTTCGTCGAGGAGCTGCGCAAGCGACGCGTGAAGGAAGACACGAGGCAGTGTCCGCACTGCGGCGGTGAGATCCGCTGAGGTCGACCCGGTGCTCACCGGCGTCGATATCGTGCTCGCGGCCGCTCATCCAATCGCCCGCACCTCCATTCAGAACACGTCGGGATACAGACCTGGTTGACGGCGGGCCGGACCTTCACTATCGTTCGGCGCTGCGGTAGACCACCGAACTCGAACCGAGGACCCCCTTCATGAAGTCACGCATCGCGGTCGTTCTGTCTACTTCGCTTCTCGTAGCTGCCTGCTCGGGCGAAACCCCCGAGCCCCCGCCCGACACCGTCACGAGCGATGCGGCAGCGGGCGACATGACAGCGACCGAACCGACGCCGGACGAGCAGATGGCCGAGTTGGTGCAGATGTGTGCCGACGCGGCGCCGGCGATCGAGCAGCGGCAGGCGGAGCGATCGCTCTACGAGCGCCTCGGGCAACGCGAAGGAATCCGCGCCGTGCTGACGGAGATGGTCGACGTCCACATGGGCAATCCCGATATCAAACCGCTGTTCGACGGCGTCGATATCGAGCGTTTCCTGGAGAACTCGACGGACTTCATCTCGGCCGGGACCGGTGGCGATGCCGAGTACAAGGGCCGCGACCTCACGGAGGTCCACCAGCGGATGAACCTGAACAACGCGCTCTTCCTCGCCGCCGGCGCGGACCTCGAGCAGGCCATGCAGAACCTCGGCGTGGGCGCCGACGAGCGTCAGGAGGTGATGTGTGCCCTGGTGTCGCTGCGCGGCCTCGTGATGCCCGAGTCCGCGGGCGGCGGTGGTAGCTGATCACCAGCGGCCTCATCCCGCCAGCCGCTCGCACCGCTGCTTGAGGCCGGCGTTCTCTCGCCGCAGCGAACGCCGAACCGCGGGGCCGAGCAACGGCCACACCGACCACGCCACCAGGCCGGAGATCTCTACGCGCAGCAGGCTCCGCGTGCCGGCTCCGCTCGGCGACAGCTCGTGTGACGCGACGATGTGCATGCCGCGGACCCGCGTCTCCCAGGTGAAGCGCTCCCCGGCAACGAGCGACGTCACGACCCATTCGGTCTCGGGGAGGCCCGGCTGCTTGATGCGCGCGCGGCTGCCGACGTCGAAGGGGCCGCTATCGAGCCGCACGATCGACTCCATGACCGGCGACCACTCCGGCCAGCGCTCGACGTCCTCGGTAACCGCCCAGACGATTTCGGGCGGTGCGTCGATGTCGACGATGTCTTCGACTTTCATCCTTCGAAGATCCGGCTGCCCCTGGGAACGCCCATCCGGTCGATGATAGTCTGCGCCGCTGCCCAAGGAGGGATGTGATGACCAACGAGGCCAAGAAGACCGGTTTCGTCGACCGGTTCCTGAACGCGATCGAAGTGACCGGGAACAAGCTGCCCGACCCGGCGGTGCTGTTCCTGCTGTTGATGGGAGTGGTCTGGGTCCTGTCGTGGCCGCTGTCGGCCGTCGACTTCGGTGCCATCCACCCGGGGACGGGGGAGCCGATCGAGGTGGTGAACCAGGTCAGCGGCGCCGCCATCGCCAACCTGCTCTCGACGATGGTCGGCACGTTCGTCAACTTCGCCCCGCTCGGCGTCGTGCTCGTGGCGCTCCTCGGTATCGGCGTGGCGGAGCGCACCGGGTTCATCAACGCCCTGATCAAGACGGTGCTGAGTGTCACGCACGAGAGGCTTCTGACGCCGGTCCTGATCCTCGTGGGCATCGCCAGCCACTACGCGGTCGACGCCGGGTACGTGCTGGTGATCCCGCTGGGCGGCGTCATCTTCTACGCCGCCGGGCGGCACCCGCTGGCGGGCATCGCCGCGGCCTTCGCCGGGGTGTCCGGCGGCTTCTCCGCCAACTTCTGGATCCCGAGCGGGCTGGATCCCCTGCTCCAGGGCTTCACGCAGTCGGCGGCCCAGCTTCTCGACCCCGACGTGCAGGTCAGCATCGTCAACAACAACGTCTTCACGGCGGCCTCGACCGTGCTGATCGTGCTGGTCGGCTGGTTCCTGACCGACAAGATCGTCGAGCCGCG
>CBDUAS010000255.1:0-6098 GCA_965365185.1 uncultured bacterium
GGAAGACGCACAGCGGCTGGCCTTCCTGCAGCGGCTGCGTGAAGAGATCGCCGCCGAGCCCAGCGTGCGCGGCGTTACGGTTGCCGGCTCGCTGCCCGGGTACGGCTTCGCCCGGCGCTTTGCCGAAATCGAGGGGCTCGCCGTCGATACCGACGCCGACCGGCCGCGCGTCGGCGTGGGCGCGGTCGACGAGGCATTCTTCGCCACCTTCGAGATGAGCCTGCTGTCGGGACGCGCTTTCAGCCCGGCCGACGGCCCGGCGACGCAGCCCGTGGCGTTGGTGGACGCCAGTCTGTCTGAGAGGTTTTTCGATGGCGACGCGGTCGGTCGTCGCATCCGCCCCGACGGCGAGGAGCGCTGGCTGACCGTCGTCGGCGTGGTCTCGAACCTGAACGACGACGAGGGCCGCGGCGTGCGCGAGGACGTGCTCTTTCGCCCGCTGGAGCAGGCGGTACCGGAGCGCGTGGCGCTGGCTGTGCGCGTCGACGGCGATCCCCTCGACGGCATTCCACTGGTCCGGCGGGCGATGGCGCGCGTCGACCCCGATCTACCGCTGGAAACGGTATCCACACTGGCCATGACCCTCGAGTACTTCGGCCGGTTCTGGAGAACCGCCGGCGCCCTGGCGGTGCTCGGCAGCCTCGGCGGCCTGCTGGTGGCGACCGTGGGGCTCTATGGGCTCATCGCCTTCAACGTGCGCCAGCGCACCCCGGAGTTCGGCGTGCGCATGGCGATGGGCGCCGATCGGCGTCGCGTCGTCGGCCTGGTGATGCGCTACGGCCTGGTGCAAATGATCGCCGGCGTGGCAATCGGCATGGTCATCGGCGCCGTGCTTACGCCGCTGTTCGGCAGCATCCTGCTGACCGCCAACCCGCACGAGCCGGCCGTGTTCGTCGGCGTTCCGCTGCTGTTCGCCCTCGTCGGGGTGCTGGCGACGCTGGCGCCGGCGCGGCGCGCCGTCGCCGTGGATCCGATGGTGGCGCTGCGGCAGTGAGACGGAGAGAACAAAGGGCGCGTAACGGGCCGGTGACCGACCCCGCCGATCTTGCCCGCTATGACGCGCCGGGCGGCGCTTCCAATGCCTCCCGAGCTCCTCTCGATGCAGCTCAGCCCAGGCGAGCACCAATCGCTCCTGCCGCCGCGGCCGTCCGCGGGCGTATACTAGTGGACGGTAACGGAGGAATCGTTACTGTCGCAGGTGCGTAGCTCCCCGCTGGAGGTGAACCATGAGAGTCACCTCTCTCGTCGTCGCCGGTCTGACGCTGGCCGGCGCCCTCCTGCGTCTCGCCGCGCCCGCCCCCGACCGGGGCGACTGGCCGCAGTGGCGCGGTGCCGGGCGCGACGGCTCGGTCTCCACCGCGGCGCCCTCGGAATGGCCGGCGCAGCTCACACTGGTCTGGGATCGGGAGCTGGGCGGCGGGTACTCGGGGCCGGTCGTCGCCGGCGATCGCGTGTGGGTACACTCGCGCCAGGAGCCGGCCGAGGTCGTCAGCGCCCTTTCTCTCGGCAGCGGCGAGACCATCTGGAGCCGGCGCTACGCCGTGCCCTTCGAGCAGGATCACGATGCCCGCGACCACGGCGAGGGCCCGTACGCCACGCCGTCGGTTGTCGACGGCCGGCTGTTCACGCTGAGCATGACTTCGATCCTTTCGGCATGGGATGCCGAAACGGGTGTCCTTCTGTGGCGACGGGACTACTCGGGGGAGTTCGATCCGCCGTGGCCGTACTTCGGTGCCGCCAGCTCGCCGCTGGTCTGGGGCGATCTGTGCTTCGTCCATTTCGGCAGCATCGGGTGGGACGTCGGCGAGCCCGACAGCGGTGCGATGATCGCGCTCGACGTGGCTGACGGCCGGGAGCGCTGGCGATGGGACGGCGACGCCGGGGCCATCGGCGCGTCACCGTTGGTCAAGCGAATCAACGGACACGAGCAGCTCGTCTTCAAGACCAAAGAGCACATCGTCGGGCTCGATCCGCTCGACGGCGAGGAGCTCTGGCGCGTCTTCTATCCGGTGCCGCAGTACAACACCATCGTCACGCCCCTGCTGATCGGCGACCGGCTCCTGACCTCCGACTGGGACAAGGGGTTTCACGCCTGGCGGATCCGGTCTGACGAGAATTCCTGGAGCGTGAACAAGCTCTGGGAAACCAGGGACGCCTCGTTGTTCATGAGCACCCCGGTGCTCTTCGACGGTCAGGTCGTGGGCTTCTCGCAGTTCCGCGGCGGCCAGCTATTCGGCCTGGATCCCGCTTCCGGCGAGGTGACGTGGACGGGGAAGCCGAGATCGGGGGAGCACGCCTCCCTGGTGGCTTGGGGAGAGACTTTGCTGGTGTTTCGGGACGACGGCCTTCTGATCGTCGGTCCGGTATCCCGGGACGGCTTCCAGCCGGAGCGAACGTACCGCGTCGCCAGGTCGGGCGTGTACGCCCACCCGGCCGTCGCCGGCAACCTGATTCTGGTCAAAGGCGGGGATCGGCTGGCCGTCTTTGCCATCAACTAGTCGCGGCAGCGGGAGCCCGCGGGCCGGCGCGCAGCTCTCCAACGAAACGCGGTCAGGACAGCGAGGATGCCTCGCGGGCCGACACCTCGCGGATCTTCAACGCCAGGCCGACGAGCACGAGTACGATGAGCGCCAGCGCCACCGCCAGGCCCTGGCGGCGAAACAGAAGCTCGCCCAGAGCCTCTTCGCCGGCGGCAAGCGCCGCGTCGGCATGGCCGAGGCCCTCGGCGTGGGCGGTCATGAACTCGCTACCCTCGGAGGTATCAAACGTGTGCAGCAGCACTTCCAGCCCGATCTGGGCATCGATGGCGCGGTCCACCTCGATCCCCGCCTCGCCGGTTTCGACGCCGCCCCGCCGTGCCGCCAGCAGCACGCGCTCGGCACTCGCCGTGCGTGACGTCAGCTCGCGCATGCGCCCGAGGATCTCGCCGGCAACGCGGATGCCGACCGCGTCCTCGCCGAGGTAGTCCTCGGAGGCGTGACAGCTCGCGCAGCGCAGGATCGGCTCCCGCGTGAGCTCGCCGGTGGTCGGGTCCTCATAGGTGAACGACGTCTTCCCGATGCGGAACTTGGTGAACAAGCGATCGAACTCGGGGCGGCGGGTGACGGTACCGTCCTCCTGGACGCCGAGCGTGTGCGGCGGCAGCTCCATGGCCCGATCGACCAACCAGTCGTAGCGCTCTTCCCCTTCCAGCCCGATATCGGCCGCCTGCGCCAGCAGCCCGTCGCGCGCTTGCCGGAAACGCTCGATGTGCTCCTCGGACTCGACCAGGTGCACCCCTTCCTGGTCGGCCTCACCATGGCAGAAAGCGCACGGAGTCTCGGGCAGCGGCGACAGAAAGCTCAAGGTTGGCCGCACCACGCCGTGATTACCGTGACAGGAGGCGCATTCTCCGAACGAGGTGAGCCCGGTGAGCATCGCCGCCGGCTCCGGCTGGTCGTGGCAGGCGATGCATCCTTCGCCCTCGGCGTCGAGTAGGTATTCGTTGTGCCGCTCGAATCCTTCGCGCTTGGCGCTGGAGCGAAAGATCGTCGCCTCGCGGCCGTGGCACTGCCCGCAGACGAAGGCGATCGAATCGAGGCCCGGCGGCATGGCGCCGTGGTTACCGTGGCAATCGTTGCAGGTGGGAGCCGTCAGGTCCTCGCGCTCGAACATCGCCGCGGCGTGCACGCTTTCGCGCCAACGCGCGTGCTGGTCCACGGGGAGGGGCTGACCGTTGGGAAGTGTATATCCGCTCATGCGCTCGGCGTCGGCATGGCAGGTGCTGCACATCTCCCCCACCGCGGTCGGATACACCGACGACCGAGGATCGGTGACGCGCCGGGTGCCATGTGCCCCGTGGCAGCTCACGCAGGTAGCGACGTTCGTGTCGCCGGCGCGCAGGCCCTGCCCGTGCTGGCTGGTCCAGTACTCCGCCTCCTGGCCGACGCTGATCGACGGGCCGAAGCGGCGCATGTAGGTCGCGTTCGAATGGCACGTGCCACAGAATCCGGGTACGTCGGCGGCCTCGGGCCGCCCGCGGTAGGGGTTGGCGACGAAGCTCTCGTCCTTGGCACCGACGTAATCCTCGAACAACGCCGGATCCGGGTTGCCCCCATGACAGTCGTGGCAGGACAGGCCCACTTCGGCGTGGATGTCGCTGCGATCAGCATCATGGTGCTGCTGGGACTGACCTCGCCGCGTCGAAGTGGAAAGTAACACAGGAGGTAGCTTCGAGCTGAACGCCGGCGGCCGCAGGGGCGCCGCCTTCCTGCGGCGTCTCGGAAGCAGCCGTGGGTACTGCACCGGCCGTCGGTTCGGCGGCCCACGCCCAAGCGCCGAGCATCGTCGCGGCTGCGACGGCCGCGGCGAACACAACGGCGAAAACTCGCGTCGGTCGCGTCGCCAGGCTCATGTCTCGCTTTCTCCGACCCGTCGCGTCCCCCAGCTCAGGATCAACGAGAGTAGCCCGGTCCCGACGACGATCCACACCGGCAACCATGAGCGGTAGCCCCAGGAGGTCATACCGACAATGTACACGAGCGCGATGGCGCCCACCCACATGAAGACGGGGTTCTTGCCGGTGCGATCGAGAAACGGCACCAGCACCAGCAGCAGCCCGCCGAGGCCGAACAGCATGATTGGAATGGCCTCGTACTCGATGTGGAAGATCTCGCCGCCCGGCACCAGCTTGAGCGTCTCGAACATGAACATGAAATACCACTCGGGGCGGATGTCGGCATAGGCGGGCGCGAACGGGTTGGCCTTCTCGCCCAGCTCCCAGGGGAATAGAGCCGCCGCGGCGGCGAGCACACCCAGCGCCAGCGTCCAGCCGAAAAGGTCCCGCAGCGCGAAATTCGGGAAGAACTTCATCGGCCGGCGCTTCTTCGCGATCGCCTCCTCCGTCGGCGGCACGCTCATGCCGAGGATCTGGACCAGGATCACGTGACCGACCAGGAGAACGGAGGTGATCGCCGGCAGGATGGCGACGTGCCAGCCGTAGAAGCGCGACAAGGTGCCGCCGGTTACCTGATCGCCGCCCCGCAGGAAGCGCAGCATCCACTCACCGATGAACGGAACCGCCCCGGCAATGTCGGTGCCGACGCGCGTGGCGAAGAACGCCAACTGGTTCCACGGCAGCAGGTAGCCGGAAAAGCCGAAGGCCAGGGCGATGAACGGCAGCAGGCAGCCGGTGATCCAGGTGATCTCGCGCGGCTTACGGTAGGCGCGGGTGAAATACACCGTCGCCAGGTGAACGAAGGCGAAGAACACCATCAGGTTGGCCGACCAGGAGTGGATCGAGCGGATGAGCCAGCCGAAGGGCACCTGGGTCATGATGAACTCGACCGACTCGAAGGCCTCGTTTGCCGACGGCCGGTAATAGAGCATCAGCAGGATGCCGGTGACCACCTGCACCAGAAAGAAGAACAGGGTCATGCCGCCGAAATAGTAAAAGACCGTCAAGCGGTGCACCGGCACCGTCTTGTGGCTGGCGAACTCCATCATGTCGCGCAGCGGCAGCCTCTCGTCCAGCCAGTCGAACACTGCCCCGGCTGCGCGCATCAGGCCCTTGTCACCACGACCGTGCGCGGCTGTCCCGGCTCGTTGTCGACGAGATCGACCTCGAACACCTCGAGAGGCTTGGGCGGCGGCCCGGCGACCACCCCGCCCTGGAGGTCGTACTCACCATTGTGGCAATTGCACCAGATGCGATTCTCGGCCGACTGGTACTCGACGATGCAGTCCAGGTGGGTGCAAGTTCCGGCAAAGGCGCGAAAGTCGTCCTCTGCGACGCGGATGAGAATGACCGGCAGCGTGCCGAACTCGAGGATCTTGAAACCGTTCTCGATCAGCTCCGGGTCATTCGTGGGCCCGGCTTCGACGCGGTTGGTGCTGGCCTCGGGTACATCCGGCGGGTTCATGAAGCGCCAGACAGGGTAGAGCACCGACCCGAAGAGAGCCGTGCTGGAGAGCCCGAGGAACCAGTTGACGAGGCGGCGGCGTTCCATAATTCAGACATAAGTATACCGGATAGGCGCGAGGCACAAGACCGGCAGATGAGCTCGGGCAACGCCGCCGACCCCGATCCGGTGGCAAGCTACGTCTCGTCGACGACCTGG
>CBDUAS010000256.1:0-6094 GCA_965365185.1 uncultured bacterium
ACGCTGATGCGGGCTTTCCGCGGGCCCCAGATGTGGCGCTTCTTGAAGACCTCCATCTCCAGCAGGCCGAGCACATCGAGGAAGCGCTCGACCGTCATGGTCTCGTGCACGTATCCGTCGTAGATGCCGACCGTGCGGTTCAGCCTCCAGAGCTCGTCGTACAGGGCCGCCGCCTCGCGCTGACGCTCCGCGAGCAGCTCGCGCTCGTACGGCGACTCGGCGTGATCGTCGTGCACGACCCTGTCGACCGCGTTGAAGAGTGCTCGCACGCGATCGAGGAGCTCCTGACCCGGTTGCGGCGTGAGGCCGAAGCGGCGTTCCAGCTCGCAGATCACCATCGATTTCATCTGCTGGATGCGCTCGTCGAAGCTGACGCCAGCCTCGGGCTCCACACCGTGTGCCTTCTCGTTCGCGGCGAGCACTGCATCGCCGACCCGGCGCAGCCGGTCATAGACGGGCAGCGGAGTCAGGTCCGCGGCGACAAAGAGATGTTCCTCGAGGCGCGCGAGGGATTCCGCGATATCGCCGCTCATGTCGCCCGTGTAGGTGAACTTCACCGCAATCGGCACGCAGAACAGCGATGCGTCACCGTTGGCCTTCGACGCCTCCTCCGCCGCATGAAAGGCGATGTGGATCAATCCCTGCTGAAACGGCATCACCGTGTCGTTCTGCCACACCGTGTGGCCCTCGGGAAAGACGACGAGCCAGCGATTGGCCGCCACCAGCAGCTCCTTGGTCGTTTTCAACGACGGGCGGTCCGTGGTGCCGCGGATGATGGAATACACGCCGACCCGCTGCAGCAACCAGGCGAGCAGCGGCGAGCGTTCGAACAGCTCCATGGCCGCCAGGTAGTTGCAGTGCTCGCCGATACGGCAGCAAACCGTGGTGAGGACATAGGGCTCGAAGCCGCCGGAATGAGACGGCGTCAGCAGGCAGCGACGGCCTTTGAGCGCCCGCAGCCTGTCGAGGTCCTCGTCGGCGATGTCGACGGAGGTGACCTTCAGGTGAAAGCGAGCGCCGAGAGGGGCGAGCCGATGCATCAGGGCGATGACGAGCCGGTTTTCCTTCGGCGGCCGAAACGAGTGCGGCATCGGCCGGCCGTGAGGATCGGATCGGTAAAGCTCTGCAGGTTTGAACACCTGACGATCCTGGCCACGATTCGAGGGCCCGACCAGGATGGTAGCTCAGGCCATGAAGCAGTCAACGGCTTGTCGATACTGGCGGTAGGCTTCCGTCGCTCTCCCGAGAAACTCGGGATGGACTTCGCAACCGAGCTCCGAGATAGGCCGCCAAGCTGGTTGCGGCGACCGCCAAGCGAGATCGGTGCGCTCGAAGCGCGAGACGGGCCCAAGAAACGAACACGTAGATCAGGAAGGGCCACGCGCATTGGCCGTGGGAATGCAGCTTCGCCACGCGGGAACACCGCTCTTGCGACTACAATGCTGCCATATGTCTTCTCGCGTGATTCCGATGGTGGCCTTGGCTCTGCTCTCCGGGTGCGTTGGCCCGATGCGTGGCGGCAGCGTGCCCTCCGAGCCCAACGTCGTCATCATCTTCGTGGACGATCTGGCTTACGCCGACATCGGTACCTACGGCGCCACGGCCTACAACACGCCGCATCTCGATCGCATGGCGGCCGAGGGCGTGCGGTTCACGGACTTCTACGTCAGCCAGCCGGTGTGCTCGGCTTCCCGGGCCTCGCTGCTGACCGGCTCGTATGCCAACCGCATCGGATTGAACGGCGCGCTGGGCCCCGGCAACACGCACGGGATCCACGATGACGAGGTCACGTTGGGGGAGCTGTTCCAGTCGAGAGGCTATGCAACCGCCGCGTTCGGCAAGTGGCACCTGGGGCACCATCCGGACTTCCTGCCCACCCGCCACGGGTTCGACGAGTTCTACGGCATCCCGTACTCCAACGACATGTGGCCCTATCACCCGGAGAGCCCCGACGCCTGGGGCGATCTGCCGACCATCGAGGGCGAGCGGATCGTCGGCTACAACACCGACCAGAGTCGGTTCACGACCGACTTCACCGCCCGCTCCGTTGATTTCATCCACAGGCAAGTGGCCGCAGAAACGCCGTTCTTTCTCTATTTGGCGCATCCGATGCCGCACGTGCCGCTGTTCGTCTCCGAGGAGCGTGCCGGCGTCAGCGGCGCCGGGCTGTTCGGCGACGTCATCGCGGAGATCGACTGGTCGGTAGGCGAGGTGCTCGGCGCCCTCGAAGAGACCGGCGTGGGCACCGAGACGCTGGTGATGTTCTCGTCGGACAACGGACCGTGGCTCAGCTACGGCAACCACGCCGGCTCCGCCGGTCCGCTGAGAGAAGGCAAGGGGACCACGTTCGAGGGCGGCGTGAGGGTGCCGTTCATCGCCCGCTGGCCGGGCGTGATTCCGCCAGGTGCCGTGGTGGACGCGCCGGCGATGACCATCGACGTGTTCCCGACGCTCGCCGGCTTGATCGAAGCCGAGCTGCCGGCGCGCTCCATCGACGGGAGGTCGATGTGGGGCCTGATGACAGGGGAGACGACCGCCTCACCCCAGCAGACCTACTACTTCTACTACCGGAGCAACGAGCTGCACTCGATGCGCAGCGGCAAGTGGAAGCTCCACTTCCCGCACACTTATCGATCGATGATCGGCCGCGAGCCGGGCAGGGACGGAACACCGGGGAAGTACGACCAGTCGCGCGAGATCGGCCTGGCCCTGTACGACCTGGAGGCCGACGTCGGGGAGTCTCGCGACGTCTCGGGACAGTTTCCCGAGGTGGTCGAACGCCTGTCGCGCCTCGCCGACGAAAAGCGCCTCGACTTGGGCGACGCCTTGATGGGCGTCGAGGGCATCGGCCTTCGAGAGCCGGGACGTATCGCGCAGTGATGCGCTCGGTTCGTCGAGCCTCGGAAGCACTCCACCAAGGACTCGGTCGATCTTCCGCGCCCTTGTGCCTGGCACACTGACGGCGGTATGAATGCTCGGCATGAGACTCGAGGTCCTCATCACGATCATCGGCCTGGCTCTCACGGCAAGCGCCTGTTCCGCGCCGCTCGAGTTTCCGGAATGGACGATACCGGTTCCGGAAGGAACGCGGATTATCGAGTACGCCGGCGTGCCGCTGGAAGCGAGAACGGAGGTCCTCGAGCCGGTCGCGGATCTGGTCATCGATGCTTCCGACGGCGACCCTCAAAAAGCCTTCTACAGGCCTTTGACCGTCTCGGTCGACCCGTCGAGCGAGCGAATCTACGTGTACGACGCGGGCAACCACCGCATCCAGGTCTTCGACCGCGACGGCATGTACGTGCGTACGATCGGGCGCGAGGGCCGAGGCCCCGGGGAGCTGGAGAGCGGCGGTCGAACGGCGATCACCGACGGGCACCTGGTGCACGTCGGTCTCGAGGGCATGAACGTCTGGGACCTCGATGGCCAGCTCGTTTCCTCGCAGAAGCTGGAGTTTCGGCTGTTCAGCGACATCATCGGTCTACCGGGGGGTCGTCTGGTCGGTTTCACCTGGGAGCGACCGGATCAAGACACGCGGCTGAAGGTGTTTCGACGCATCGAGCTCGAAGGAGCCGTGGAGCACGAGTACATGCGTCCTGAAGACCCCGGGTCTCCGGCGTTCCGGCGCCCCAACAGGATGCTGAGCTCGCGTGCTCCCGTGGGAGCTCCCGATTTCGCGGCGTCGGCTACCGGCGACCTTTATTTCGCCTCGGCAGACGAGTACCAGGTGTTGGCCACGGATGCTTCGGGCGAAACGCGCTGGGCAATGCGGGTGACGTGGTCGCGGGTGCCGATCACCGACGACGAGATCGACGAGTGGATGACGATGGCTCGCGAACGTATGCCGGATGCCTCCCGCGACGAGATCGACTGGCCGAGCCATCGCCCGGCTCTTGCTCGCGCCGGTTCGGTTCAAGTCAACGGCCAGGGGAACCTGTTCGTCTTCCCGACCGTCCCACCCGAGTGGCCGGAGGATCGTCGGCCGGTCGATGTGTACTCGCGAGACGGCGAGGTGCTCTTTTCCGGCAGCATGCCGCGCATCAACTGGCGAGCGGCGCTCGGTGATCACGTCTATGCTCTCGAAACAGATTCCGATACGGAGGAGAGCATCCTGGTCCGCTACCGACTGGAGCTTCCCGGCGGCCGGTAAACCACCTGGCCGTCGCATCGCGCCACCCGAGAGCACGAGATGATCCAGCGACAGCGCGTTCCGTTCCTGATGATGGCCCTGGTCACGCTGATCGGGGCGATGTGGGCGGGGCTCGTCCGCGTCGGTTGGAACCTGCCGGCGGCGGCGCGTGCACCGCTCGGGGAGCACGGCCCACTCATGGTCGTAGGCTTCGTCGGCACCGTGATCGGGCTCGAGCGCGCCGTGGCGCTGGGGCGGAAGTGGGCCTACGCCGCGCCTCTGCTCACGGGCCTGGGTGGCATCACGTTGCTCGCCGTGCCCGGGTCGGCTCTCGGCCCGCTCTTGATCACGTCGGGTGCGATGGTCTTTGTCGTCGTCATGGGCGCGCTGGCGCGCCGTCAGGCCGGCGCCGTAATGCTGATCATGGGGCTGGGCGCCGCCTGCTGGGTCATCGGTAACGTGTTGTGGCTGCGCGGCTGGCCGGTTTACCAAGTGGTCAATTGGTGGGCCGCATTCCCGCTGCTGACGATCGTCTCGGAGCGCTTGGAGTTGAGCCGTTTCGTGAAGGTCTCTCGGCCGGCCTTCGCGGTCCTCTACGGTGCGGCGGCGCTGACGCTTGCCGGCGTGGTCGCGGCGGCGTCGATGCCGTTGACGGGTACGCGACTCTGGGGAGCGGGCCTGATGGGAATGGCGCTGGGGTTGCTTCGCCACGACCCGGCACGCCGCCGCCTCAACGAGAAGGGGCTGCCCCGGTTCATCGCCGTCGGGCTGCTGCTCGGCTACGTCTGGATGGTGGCTGCCGGTGTCGTCTTCATCGTCGCGGGGCCGACGACTTCGGGTTATGCGTACGACGCGGCCTACCACATGCTGTTTCTCGGGTTCATCTTCAGCATGATCTTCGTGCACGCGCCGATCGTGTTTCCGTCGATCACCGGTGTGGACATACCCTTCCGGCCCCTCTTCTACGTGCACCTGATCTTGCTGCACGCCTCGTTGCTGTGGCGCGTGGCCGGCGATGCGTTTGCCTGGCTGCCGTGGCGTCAGTGGGGGGCTCTGCTGAACGCCGTGGCGATCGTGCTTTTCTTCCTTGTCACCATGCTCACGACGGTTTCGAGTGTGATTGGCGCGAAGCGAGCGAGGGCGCCCTCCTGAGCACCTGAGCTGCGTGCGGGACCAGGACGGAACGGACCAGGGCGAATAGAAAGGGGGAGGCGCCGAGGCGCCTCCCCCTCTTCCTTTCCGGCGGGCCGCCCTTTCAGGAGGCGGCGGACCGCCGATGTGGAATCAGAAATCCCACGCCGCGCCGATGCGCAGCATACGCGGCGGCAGGATGTCGTTGATGTTGTCGAAGTTCGAACCGGAGGTGCCGCTGGCGGACGTCACGTTGTTGGCGTTGAACACGTTGAAAACGTCCACGTAGAAGTGCAGCACGCCGTAGCGGCCGACAGTGAACTGCTTCTCCGCCCGTAGGTCGAGGATCTTGACCCACTCGTAGGCCTTCGGGCCGATCTCGTCCTCGCGGCGCGGCGCCACGCGGATTGTGGTGTTGCCCTGCTCGAGATCGGGCCAATCGGAGCGGCGGAAGCGATACGTGCGGATCCGCCCCTGCCCGGCGTCGACGCGCAGGAAGGCGCCGACGTTGACGCCGATGGGCTCGGCGAACAGGTAGTTGCCGGTGAACTTGAACATGTGCGGGCGGTCGTAGGAGCTGCGCACCCCGTTGCGCCCGATGTCGCGGTTCGGGTTGTCGCCGACGTCGTCGAAGACCAGCGCCTTACCGGCGTTGTACGAGGCCAGCATCTGCCAGTTGTTGGCCCAGCGACGCTGGAAGGCTAGCTCGATGCCCTTGTAGTTCCAGTCCTGGTTGAAGCCGAAGTTCTCCGGGTTCGTCACCAGATACTGGTTGTCCAGGGGCAAGGAGTGGCCGTACGCCGTCAGGAAGCGGCCGTCGTCGGCGGTGCCGTACAC
>CBDUAS010000257.1:0-6085 GCA_965365185.1 uncultured bacterium
CGATGGACCTCGCGTTCTAGCCCGGCGCTACTCCGTGGCCGCGGCGCTGACGACGACGGTCTCCTCGATGATCACGCGGAAACCCACGTTGAAGATCCGCTGATACGCCGGATATCCCCAGCGGGACGCGGAACGACAGCGTGCCGCGCGGGTTGAAGCCGGGATCGACGGCCCGCAACTCCTGAAACGTGCGTACCAGGAGGCCCGCGCCCATCACCAGCAGCAGCGATAGCGCAACCTGCGCCACGATCAGCAGGCGCGAGCCGCCGCGTCGCCAGGGCGAACGGGCACGCACGGCCGTGGCGCCTGCGCGAAGCACGTCGGACGGCGCAACGCGCGACGAGCGGAGCGCCGGTCCCAGGCCGAAGAACAGGCTGGAGAGCAGGCAGATGGCGGCAGCAAACAGCAGCACCGGCGCATCGATGGTCACGCCGTGGAGACGCGGCAGCTCCTGAGGGGCAGCAAGGTGCAACGCCCGGACGCCGGCCGCGGCGACCGCCAGGCCGCCGGCTCCTCCGAGCATCGACAGAGAGAGGCTCTCGAGCATCGCCCGCAACACCATGCTCGCGCGCGGCGCTCCGAGGGCGGCGCGCACTCCCAGCTCGCGCCGCTGTGTCGCCGCGCGCGTGAGCATCAGGTTGGCCACATTGGCGCAGGCGATGGCGAGCAGCACCGCGGTCGCCGCGAGCAGGACGACGAGGTAGGCGCGCGTTCCGCCCACGACTTGGTCGAGCAGGGGAACGGCGCTGATGAGGAACTCGCTCCCCACGGCGAGGCCGGCGCCCAGCGCGCCCGGGTCGTCGGAGAACACCTGTGCCACCTCGAGTAGCTCCGCTTCGAGTTGCGCCGGCGACGCGTCGGCGCGGAGCTTGCCGATGACGTTGAAATTCTCCGAGCCCCGCGTCGAGCGCTGCGGATCTTCGAGGGGGAACGACAGCAGCATGTCGAACACGGGCACGGTGACCAAAGGCACCATGAGGTCGGCGTCCAGCACCAACGAGGGCAACACTCCGACCACCTCCAGCCGCCGCCCGTCGATCGTCAGGCTCTGTCCGATGATCGATTCGTCGGCGCCGAAGCGCTCTTCGTACAGCCGCTCGCCCAGGATCACCTTGCGGGGCGCATCCGGGAGATCGTCTTCGGGTGTGAAACGGCGCCCGACAAGGGGGTCGATGCCCATGACGTCGAAGAACGACGACGACACGCGCAGGGCGCCGAGCCGGGAGGGCTCGATCTCATCGCCGGTGAGGGTCACCTCCTGACCGAACGTGACCGCGACATGCTCGAGGCTGGCCGCCCCTTCGCGGATGTCGAAGTACTGCGCCGCCGAGAACCAGTCCTCGGTGACGCCCACCCCGGGGGCGCGCTGCCACAGCATGAGGAGGCGGTCCTGGTCGGGAAACGGCAGCGGGCGCAGCAGCACGCCGTTGACGACGCTGTAGATCGTCGTCGTCGCACCGATGGCCAGCGCCAGTGTGATGACAACGACCATCGAGAACCCGGGTGCCCGAAGCAGGCCGCGAACGGCGTACTTGAGCTCCTGGATCATTGCTGGGTCCGTACTCCGACCTGGGGCACGCCGGGTCGTCGAGCGTGTTCCGTCGCATGGGGAGCCGATTGGCTGGCCGCATGATAGCAGCTTCGTCGTCGCCGTTCCCGGACCAGCCGTCTCGCGGTACTCCCGCGCTGACGCTCGGTCGCTCGAGCCGCTACCATGGCGGCATGACGACCACAGCGCTTCTCGTCTTGCTCGCCTTCGCCATGATCCGACCCGCGGCCCCCATCCAACGCCAGATGCTGACCCTCGACGACGGCTCGGGCGTGCGTTACGCGATCGCGGTTCCGGACGGGTATGACGGTTCCGAGCCGGTTCCGCTGGTGCTGGCGCTGCATTTCGGTTGGGGGCAGGCGTTGCCACCCAACTACAGCGCCGTGTTTCTGGAGATCCTGGTGGAACCGTCGTTACGTGACCTCGGAGCCATCATCGTGGCGCCGCTCTGCCCGGCACGTAGCTGGGTGGATCCCGAGAGCGAGAAGGCGGTGCTCGCGCTGCTCACGCACGTTCGCGGAGCGTACCGTATCGACCCGGAGCGGACGGCGGTGACCGGCTTCAGCCTCGGCGGCATGGGCACGTGGTACTTCGCCTCCCGGCACCCGGAGCTGTTCCGCGCGGCCATTCCCATGGCCAGCGTGCCGATGGTGGCACAGACCTCCGAATCTGGCGCCGAGACCGTGCAGCGCTACCGCGAATCGGGAAACGTCGAGTGGCCCGCCGATTTGGTCCGCATGCCGATCTACATCATGCACAGCCGGGACGACGAGCTCATCCCGATCGAGCCGGTCGAGCGGGCCGCTGCCGAGCTTCGGGCGCTCGGCGGAAACGTCGAGTTTGTCGCCATCGATGCCGGCATCGGCCACCACGAAACGCCGCGGTACGTGCCGTACCTCGAGCGCGCCGTTCCCTGGCTGCGGTCCGTTTGGGGCGGCGTCTGATGCGCTACCTCGTGCGAGCGCGGCTGAGGGACCGGTGTGCGGAAGCCCTCGAGAAGGCGATCGCCGACGGCACGCTGGGAGCCGGATCGATCGCTCGCGGGGCCTACGCAAAGGCCATGAGGGAAGCGCGCCGCTTCGCCGACGGCTCGATTCGCTGGGTCGAGGTCTGCTACTGCTCGACGCCGCTGGAGGAGGAGCGACCCTACTGGGAGGAGTACTTCGAGCTCGAGCGGGTCGCCAATGCTCACAACCCCGCGCGTTGCAGCGATGCGAACGGTTCCGAGCCGTGGGCATGTGGCGACTGCGATTGCACCGAACGTCTGGACGCGTGGCTGCAGCGGCAGGGCGAGCCCTTTCGTTCCTGAGAACCCGGGTCCCGATCAGCCGCGTCGCTGCGGCGGCCGGTGATCGAAGACCACCGCTCCTCGATCAGGTTCAGCCCGCGTCGATGATGCCGTTGAAGACGCGACGCGCCTCCTCGATTGCCCGCAGATAGGCAGACCGGTCCGCCTCGGTGGGGAAGGCGTTTCGACGCTCGATGCGCTCCCACAGCGCGTTGATCGTGTCGAGCAGGAATTGCGCGTCTGCGGGCGAAGAGAAGGGGACGCCGTCGCGCACCACGTACACCGGGCTCGTCTGAGCGAAGGGGAAATCGTCGCCGACGTATTTGTTCGGCGGCCCGATGGCGCGGGCGGCGATCCAGCCGCTGTTCGCGACGTCGATCGACAGGCGCTCGGTGCGGACGAGATTGCCCGTCGCCCGCCGGTACTCGGCATCGTCGAAGGTGTGCACCACCTCGCCGTTGACGATCAGCTCGACGCGATCGAGCGGCACGATCGAGGAGATGTCGAGACGGACATCAAGAGCGCGTGGATCGTCGCCATCGAGACGTATCTCGTCGCCGGGCTCCAGCCTCGAATCGGCAGCGAGCGTCTCGTGGCCAACGCTGAGAAAGAGCAGCGGCCCGCTGGTGCCGAACGTGCGACCGGCGCGGACGCCGTCGAGCCAGGCTCCGTAGGTCAATGGCGGCGCGCCGTTGACCCGCACGTACGTCCTTGCGGTACCCCCGGACGGATCGAGCCAGACGTCCGAGAAATTGTCCGTGCCGCCGGTGGCGGCGATGCGGAAGCCGCAGTTCAGCAGGCGGTAGTACATCTCCGCCGATTGCAGCTCGCGCGATGCGACCGAGACGACGTCGAAGAAATCGCCGCGGCCGAGCGCAACGTGCAGAGGAATGTCCGCGCCGGCGGCCTCCCGAGGCGTTCCGACCGGGCCGTTGTACGGGTGCACGAACCCGGCGATGCCTCCCTGTGCGAGCGCCGCGTCGATGTGCTCGAGCTTGAGCACATCGGCCGCGTAAGCCGTACCGCGGGCACCGCCGATGAGCGGCATGATGAATCGCTGCAGCCCGAGCAACGCCACATGCCCGTACGAGCCGCGGAACTCCTGTGTGTAGAAGAGAAGACGATCGTTTCCCGACAGCGGGAACGGCTCGCCGGTCAGGTCGTCCCACCTTCCCATGAGCTTGGTGCCGTCCATGTGGATCAGGGCGTTGGTGACGCGCACGTCGTCGGCTTCGAGCTGACGAAAGAACATCTCCTGCGTGAGGCCGAAACGCCCCTCGTGCAAATCGTGCGTGTGCGTGTCGCTGGAGTACCAGCCGTCCTCGAACAGCGGCGTGCCGCCGCCGAGCCGGTGCAGCCGCAGGGTGAGCTCGGCGCTCCCGCCCGCCGGAACGGAGCTCGTTTGTGAGGTGGGAACGTACTCGAACCCGCGCATCGCGTCGACGGTCACCGGGCCTGCCGGAACCTCGATCTCGAACGTGCCGTCGACGTGCTGGTAATGGGTTCCGTTGGCCCACGACTTGCGGTGGAACCCACCGTCCTCCGTGTACGCGCGGCCGTCGGCGGCGGTCATCATGATGCGCGCAGGCATCGGCTCGCCACGCTCGTCGACGACCCGGCCGCGCAGCAAGCCGGTGGGGACCCGGCTGTTCCGCGATGCGATCTCGACCTCGCGCCAGGAGCCGCGCGCGCCGCCGCCGGCGTCCATGGTGTACAGGCGCGTCGGTCCCGCGTGATTCGAGACAAAGGCGAGGCGGGAGCCGTCGGGGCTCACGGCGACGCCGAACTCGTCGGAGGGCACGTCGGTCAAGCGCACGCGGTTGCCGCCGGCGGCCGGGACCACCGCGATGTCGTTCGAGCCGGCCGCGTCGGAGGAGAAGAAGATCGCCGCGCCGTCCGCGGACCAGGCCGGCTCGGCTCGATAGCTCGTCTCCTCTGCATGCACCATCAAGGGAGTGTCTTGCGCCGACCCCGGCGAAGCTTCGACCGGTCGGGATTCGTCTCTGGTGCCCCTGTCGCGGTCGAGCGAGGCAATCCGAAGTGTCCAGATTCCGCCGCTGCCGAGCTGGCCGGGGACCGGGGCGACGTACGCAATCCGGGTACCGTCCGGCGATACGGACGGCTGGTACTGGTTCCCACGGCCTCCGGCAACCAGCCATTGCGGTACGTCGCCGAGCTCCAGCCGATCCGGTGTGACCGGCGAGGCGGCGTAGATTTCGAAGCCCCCCTCGTATCCGCCGCGGCGCGAGGCAAAGAAGACCGTTCGGTCGTCCACCGACCAGGTCGGTTGCAGATCGTAGCCGGGGCTGTGGGTGAGTCGCTGCACCGGGCCGCCGTCGGCGTCGACAATCCCGATCTCGAGGTCGCCGTCGACCTCGAACGTGAGCGCGATCCGACTGCCGTCCCGGCTCCACGCCGGCTCGAAGTGATAATGGGGTCCCTGCGTCAATGCGATCGCCTCGCCGCCTTCGACCGGTACCTTCCAGATGTCGCCGCGCATGGAGAAGGCGATCCAGCGCCCATCGGGGCTCCATGCCGGATCCATGGGGCCTGTGGACACCGGCGGCAGCATGTGGAACTCGATCCGCGTCGCCTGGGCTGCTGACGAGGACGGAAGCAGTAACACGGCGAGCAGCGACAGCGGCGCGAGTAGGCGGTGCGTCTCTCTTACCGTCTTCGCGAAGCGTGATTTGGCGTCGATCATGGAGAACGCAGGCCCGGTGGGACGATGGAGACGCCAGTATACGACGCCGCGGCCGCCTTTCATGGAGCCGGTGGCCGCTTGCTTCGTCGGCACGTACACTTGCCGCCATGAGCCGCGTCGAGCCGTCGAGTTCCGAAGCTTCCGGGCGGGCAGATCCGGGTTTCCGACCCCCGATTCGAGCCCTGCAAGCCCATCGCGCCGCGGTGGCGCAGGCGGGCGAGGAGCTCCCGTTGGTGGTCGCGCTGGAGCGGCACCGAGATCTCGTCTCGCGTCATCAGATCGGCGTGTTGCCGCCCGCTCACCCGCGCTTCGATTCCTCGTTGCGCCTCATCGAGCGCTGGGTAAAGTTCCTCATCTGGTCCCGCGGCGGCTGGCGGCTGCACCTCGGTGCCGCCGGGCCCGGAGCGCGCGCGGTGGCGGACCTTCTCGCCGCCTCCTATGCCCCCGGGGGCGAACGCGATTTCGATGTCGGCCTGATGCGCCGGGTCTACGACCGTGAGTTCGTCGTGCGCTGCATGGACCCGGCGGACGACCCCTCCTTCCC
>CBDUAS010000258.1:0-6071 GCA_965365185.1 uncultured bacterium
TGAGCAAGTAACTTTCGCGGGAAGGAATCGACCTTGATAAAAGTAGAAAATATATATAAAAAATTTAATAATAATTGTGTGTTGCGCGGCGCTGCTTTACATATCAAACGCGGTGAGTCGATGGTGGTCATCGGCGGCAGCGGCACGGGCAAGAGCGTGTTGATCAAGCACATCATCGGCCTGCTACGGCCGGACGCCGGGCGCGTCCGTGTGGACGACGAGGTGGTCGCCGACCTGAAGCGACCGGAGTTGGGCAAGCTGCGCCGCAGAATGGGCATGCTCTTCCAGTACGCGGCGCTCTTCGACTCGATGAACGTGGCCGATAACGTCTCCTTCGCCCTCCGCCAGCACACCAAGATGAGCGAGCCGGAGATCGCCGATCGGGTAGAGGAGGTATTGTCGATGGTGGGCTTGGCGGGGGCTCAGAAGATGTGGCCGGCGGAGCTGTCTGGCGGCATGAAGAAGCGCGCCGGCCTCGCCCGCGCCATTGCCCTCGGCCCCGAGATCATGCTGTACGACGAGCCGACGACGGGGCTCGATCCGATCCTCGCCGACCAGATCAACGACCTGATCATCGACCTGCAGGAGCGCCTGCACGTTACCTCCGTCTCGATCACGCACGACATGATCTCCGCCTACAAAATCGGCGATCGGATTGCCATGCTCTACGAAGGTCGCATCGAGCAGGTCGGGACCCCGGAAGAGATCCAGAACAGCGACAACCCGGTGATAGAACAGTTCATCCATGGGCGTGCGGAAGGGCCCATCACGACGAGGTAGCTGCGGGAGCGAAACCATGAGCACAGAGCTGAAAGTCGGTGCCGTCGTACTGGTGGCCATTGTCGTGGCGGCGTTCTTCATCCTGCGGATGGACGACACCGCCAACATTTTCGGGACGTCCACCGACGTCTACCGTGTTCGTGTGCTTTTCGACTCCATCGCCGGCCTGGGCATCGACGCCCCGGTTCGCCTGGCCGGCGTGCTGGTCGGTCGCGTCGAAACCATCCGCCTGACGGACAACGGCCAGGCCGAGGTGGTCTTGCGAATCAACAACGGTGTGCCGCTACGGACCGACGCCGTGGCGTCGGTGGCATCTTTGGGGCTGCTCGGCGAGAAATACCTCGAGGTCTCCGCCGGAACACCCGGCGGCACGTTGGTCACCGACGGGGGCACCATCGGCGCCGGAGCAGCGGTGTCCATCGACCAGATGGTGGCGGTCATGAACGACATCGCCGGCGACGCCCAGGAGATGACCAACGCGCTCAGCAACGTGTTCGGCAGCGAAGCGGGCGAGACGCGCATGCAACGGATCCTCGACAACATAGAGCAAGTAAGCCGCGACCTGGGGGCGATCACGCAGGGCAATCGGGACGCCGTCGAGGCCAGCATGAACAACGTCGAGCGGCTCACCGACGCCTTGGCGCAGTCGCTGCCGGCGATGATCGAGGAGTACCGGACGCTTGCCGCCGAGGCGTCGACGTTGGTTTCGGGCAACGAGGACCGCATCGCCGGTGCAGTCGACGACGTCCGCGAGCTCATCACCAACCTGGATCGCTCGGCATCGCAACTCGAGCAGATTCTGCAGAAGATCAACAGCGGCGATGGCACCGCCTCGCAGCTGATCAACACGTCGGACACCATCGACAGGGTCAACGACGCGCTTGACACGATCGACGACTCGCTGGCGGCGTTCGACTCCTTCTTCAACCGAGCCAGTCAGACCCAGTTCAGCTTCAGCCTGCGCTCGGAGTGGTACGCCGCCGACGAGGCGACGAAGAACTACTTCGGCTTCCGCATCGGACTCGGAGCCCGGAACGACCGCGCCTTCATCGTCGAGCTCGTGAATGACAACATCGGCCTGCCGATCATCAGCAGCGTGGTCACGGAAACACTCGATACCGACGGCTCGGTCATCGGTGTGGACATCGAGCGGATCACGACGCGCGACGACGACTTCAAGTTCTCCGCCCTGTTGGCGGCGCGGCTACGCAACTGGCAGTTCCGCGGCGGGCTGATGGAAAGTGAGGCGGGCGTCGGTATCGACTGGTACACGGCTTCGGACAGGCTGCGCTTCAGCCTCGACGGCTGGGACTTCGGGCGTAACCCGGACCCACACCTGAAGTTCTACGGCCAGTTCGACGTCTGGGACCGTGTGTTCCTTACCGCCGGAGCGGACGACCTGCTGTCGGACGACTTTCGCCAGTTCTTCGTCGGCGCCGGCTTCCGTTTTCGCTGACGATCAACGTGCCGTCGTGGACACTCCGCCTCGGGCGTTGATACTCGGAGGGCACGGCCAGGTCGGTGCGTCGCTGCTGCTCCAGGCGCTGCCGGGCTCCGCCGTCGCCCTCGGACGCGGCGAGGTCGACGTCACCGACCGCGAATCGGTGCACGTCGCACTCGCCGAGCGGCGCCCCGATGTCGTGATCAATGCGGCGGTGTTCCACCCGGTCGACCTGTGCGAGTCGGAAGTCTCGCGGGCGTTCGAGGTCAATGCCCTGGCGCCGGCCTGGCTCGCGGCGGCGTGCAGACGGCAGGGAATCAGGCTGATTCACATATCGACGGACTATGTCTTCGGGGGGGCGCAGCGCACGCCGTTCTCCGAGTACGACTGTCCCGCCCCGGCCAACGTCTACGCCCGTTCCAAGCTCGCCGGCGAACACGTCGTGCTGGCCACCGATTCGCGGCATTGTGTGGTGCGCACGTCTTCGGTCTATGGTCGCTCCTCGTCCGGGTCGGGTGTGCCGCCTTTCGCCGTCCGCATGATGGATCGAGCTCGCACTGGTAAGGCGACCCGGGTGGTCGTCGACCAGGTGGTGAGCCCCACGCACGCGGACGATCTGGCAAAGGCGCTCTGGCAGCTCGACGCCAGCGGCGAGGCCGGGCTGTTCCACATGGCCGGGGGCACACCGGCATCCTGGTACGAAGTCGCCCGCCAGGTGTTCGACTTCGCCGGGCGGCCGGACCTGCTGGCAGCGACGACGACGGCGGAGTTCGGTGCTGCGGCGAAACGTTCCCCGTATACGGCTTTGCGCAGCGTTCGCCTCGGCTCGATTGGTATCGGACCGCTTCGCGGTGTCGAGAAGGCACTGCCGGAGTATCTGCAGAAGCGCTATCCCGAAATTGCCGAACGCCGCACTTGACCCGGGCGCGAGTGCCTGACCGGCCCGGCCCTCGAATGGGAAGAGCCCGCGGCCGGTTCCAGAACGGTCACCGGCCGCGGGCTCCTTGATGCGATGGTGAGCGGCCCGGCCGGCCGCTCAGCGGATCACCGCATGGTTCAGTGGATCTTCACCTGGATGCGCTTCGGCTTTGCTTCCTCGGTCTTCGGCAAAACGACGTGCAGGACGCCGTTCTCGAAGTGCGCGTCCACCTTCTCCTGGTCGACGGAGTCCGGCAGCGGGAAGGAGCGGAAGAACGAGCCATACCGGGACTCGATGCGCCGGTAGTCCCCGTCCGTGTCTTCCTTCTCGAGGCGCTTCTCGCCCTGCAGGGACAAGCGACCCTTGTCGATGGTCAGCTCGACGTCGTCCTGCGTCAGCCCGGCAAGCTCCACACGCAGAGTGATCTCGGCGTCGTTCTCGTGTACATCGACGGCCGGCAGCCAGCTAGCCCGCAGTGGCTCTTCCTCGCCTTCGCCCGTCTGCCGGGTCATGGCGTCGCCGAACATCCGGTCGATGCGGTTCTGCATGGTGCGAAGCTCACGAAAGGGGTCGAATCGTACGAGGGCCATTGTGGGTTCTCCTGTTGTTTTTCAGGGGGCTGTGCGCCCCGCGATGTGACCCGCCGGACAGCCAACGGCTGCCGGCGTTTGTCCTCTTTCTATCCGAGCCAGAGCATATTACATGATTTATAACATGTCAAGGAATCTTAGTACTTAAAGCTCAGGTTTTTCTCTTTACCGTTGTGCGTCCGGCGCCGATATACTTGCCCCATTCATCTGCGCATTCATGGAGGTTGTGATGGGTTTCATGGTCATACGCGTGCTTTTCGTGCTCACGTGCGCGGGAATGGGGTATTTCCTCCGTCCCTGGGGACTGGGTCGGACCGAGGGGCTGGTGCTCGGTCTCGCCTTTTCGGCCGGCATCATCGCCACCGAAGTGAAGCTGCGGAGGCTCGACGGAAAGGTGCTCTTCGGTGGGGTGGCCGGGATTTCCCTCGGCCTCGCTCTGGCTCTCGGGTTCGGCGCGGTCACCCGCACGTTGGCGATCAACCCCGACACCGCGACGTTTCTGCAGGCCCTGTACGTCGTCGTGATGGGATATCTGGGTCTGGTGGTCGGTGCCAAGCAGGGAGAGTGGATGAGCACCGACGCCGTCAAGGCACTGTTTCGCCGCGAGCGAAGGACCCCGCGGCACAAGATCCTGGATGCGTCGGTCATCATCGACGGCCGCGTCTTCGACATCGCTGATTCCGGTTTCATCGACGGCGTCCTGGTGGTGCCCCAGTTCGTTCTCGAGGCCCTGCAGCAGGTCAGTGAGTCGGGCGACCCGCTCAAGAGCAACCGCGGGCGACGCGGCCTGGACATCCTGCAGAAGCTGCGGGACAGCGCCGATATCGAGCTAGAGCTGTCAGCGGCCGATTTTCCCGACCACACCGCGCTCGACGCGAAGCTCATCGAGCTGGCGAAGCAGCTTTCCGGGCAGCTCTTGACCAACGATTTCAATCTGCACAAGGCGGCGCAGCTTCGCGGCATCCCGGTGCTCAACATCAACGAGCTGGCAAACTCCCTCAAGCCGGTCGTGCTGCCCGGAGAGACGATGGCGGTGCGTTTGATCAAGGAGGGCAAAGAGGGGGGACAAGCCGTTGCCTACCTCGACGACGGCACGATGGTCGTCGTCGATGACTCCGGCCACCTGATCGGCGAGACGATCAACGTGGTGGTGACGTCGGTTTTGCAGACGACTGCCGGCAAGATGATCTTCGGCAAGCAGCGAGAGGGGGCGTCGGCTGCGAACCGTGCACACACGCACTGAAGTCGCGATTCGCCGCCACCTCCGAGCAACGGGAGCGCGGCGTGCACCGGGCTATCTCCGGCCGCTGCGCGCGCCGCGCCGCTGATGGATACAAAGCCCGGCGACGCCGATCTCATCGCCCGCAGCCGCGCGGGTGACCGGGACGCCTTTCGGACGCTCTTCGATCGCAAGCACAAGAGCGTCTACCTGGTGGCGTATCAGATCATCGGCGACCGTGCGTTGGCCGAGGATGTCGTCCAGGAGGTGTTTCTGAGCCTCTGGCGGCACCTTGCCGCCTACGACCCGAGTCGCTCCCTCGATGCCTGGCTGCGACGCGTCGCCAGCAACCGTGCCATCGACTTCTGGCGTCGCCGTAAGGCTGAGGGAAGCAAGTTCGTCGAGGCGAGCGGTGGCAGCGATCCACCGGAGCTGAAACGCTCCCCCGGTTTCGCCAGCGGACGGGGCGGGGAGCTTGACCCCACCTACCGGCTGGGCTGGCAGCAGCTTCAGGAGATCTGGGACGACATCGCCGCGCCGCTGCCGCCGCAACAGCGCGCTGCCTTCGTGCTCCGGCACATCGAGGGGATTCCCACGTCGGCGGTGGCCGACGCGCTCGAGTGCACCACGTCGACGGTACGCTCGCACGTTGCCGAGGCACGGCGGTCCCTCCGCGCTGCGATCCGAAAGCGCTATCCGGAGCTGCTCGATCGCCGCTGAGCGACGCCGGAACTTCGCTCTGGACGTTTCGCTCGCCGGGCGCGTAAGCATCAGTAGAAACCCCGTTGAGACAACTGCAGGAGACGTCAGATGCAACACTCCGGCGGAGATTCGGCGAGCCGCGATACGGAGCCTCTCGAGGAGGTCTTTCGCCAGCTCGAAGACCGGCCCACGCCCGAGCTCGATTCCGGCGGCTTGTGGCGGCGGACCGAGGCCGCGATCATGCGTAGCGAGACGCCGTCCGGTATCGTCGCCGCCCCGTGGCGGTGGGTGAGCGTGTCGCAGCTTGCCTGGGGCGCCGCGGCGCTGGTGACCGCCTCGCTGCTCCTCTGGTTGGCGGTACCGCGACAGCCGCCGGTGCCGGCGGCCAACGACCATGAAGTCCATCGAACCCACCCCGAC
>CBDUAS010000259.1:0-6069 GCA_965365185.1 uncultured bacterium
TACCGCCTCGGCATCGAGAGCCGCCTGCATGAGCTGCCGGGCTGCCTCCCTGTCGGCTTCGGCGATGGCGCGGGTGCGCTCGGCGGCGGCCTTGGCCTCCTCGGCAGCCTCGCGCCCGGCGTCCGATGTGCGCGCTCGCTGCTCGGCCTCCGCCGCGAGTGCTGCGGCGACGTCGGCCTGTCGCTGCGACTCGATGGCTCGTTGCTCGGCATCGTCCGCACGACCCTGCGCCGCCGTCGCCACGCGCGCCGCTTCGGCCGCGCGCGCCTCCGACTCCGACAGCCTCTGCTCCGTGACGCTGAGCTGCTCGTCGAGGTGTGCAACCTGGCTCTCGAGGTCGGTGACTTTCGTGTACACGAGATACCCGGCCACCGCGAGGGCCACCAGGCCGGCGGCAACGACGACAACGGCGCGTGTGGACATGAGCTGTCTCCTGGGCCGACTGAGCGACTCCATCCAGAACCTTTGATCTATCGTACAGGCTGAACGTGGGGCTTCGTCAGGGGAAAGTCCTCGTCCGCGCAGGACCCGCGCATCTCGAGCCCCGATGACCGCACGATCGACAACTTGTGGTGACGGGTGAGCCTTGCCTAACATGGAGGGGTAGCGGGTCCGCACCGGACCTCGCCGCCCCCGACGGCAGGTGTGTGTCCCATGTTCAACGACTGCATCCGCCACTCCCGCGCTCACCTCGTAGTCGCCAGCCTCGCGGTCTGCGCTGCCCTGTTGATCGCCTCCTCCGTGCCCGCGCACGGTGGAAGCCCATCCGTGCCCGGGGGGAGTCCGTCCGGTGAAACAGAACCGGCCAGAGCTCTCTTGCGCCAACAGGAGCGTGTCCAGCAACCGTTCCGCGCCGACGTCGACCTGGTATTGATCGACTGCGTCGTGCTCGATCAAGACGGAAGGTTCGTGCACCATCTGACGGTCGAGGACTTTCGCCTTTTCGAGGAAGACCAGCCGGTCGAGATTTCGCTGTTTTCCGAGCAGCATTACGGCAGCGCAACGCCCCCACCAAGTGCCGACGAAGCACCCCAGGGCATCGACCCGAGCGCCGTGCCGACCGACGACGAGGTGGCGGGACTTCCGCGCTACCTGGTGGTCTTCGTCGACGCGTTCAACACGGCACCGAACGAGTGGGATCGGCTCCGACCGGCCCTCGTCGACTACGTGCGCACCACGCTGACGCCGTCCGACCGCGTGTTGGTGGCCATGCTCACCCCCGATCGACGGCTACGGGTGACTCCCGAATTCACTTCCTCGCCGGCCGTCATCGAGTCAACGTTGTCCTACGTACAGGGCAACCCGGAGATCCGCGAGCGCACACGGCAAAACGAGCAACGGCTGATGGAGTCTCTGCAAGTCGAGCAGACCGATCCCGGCGGCAGCGACACCGGAAGCGCCTCGGGCGAGGCCACTGCCATTCGGATGGGCGCCTCCTTGGCCGGCTTTTTCGCCCTCGAGCGACGTGACGAAGTGCTGTACACACTCGACACGCTGACCGGCCTAGCGGAGCACCTCGATCGCACGCACGAAATCCGCGGACCCAAGACGCTGCTGCTGGCGTCGGGAGGCATCGCCGAGCAACCGGGCTCGAACTACTTCTACATCCTCGACGAGTTCGCCCAGGAGGCGGACCCCGCGGTGCGCGGCCAGGGCGGCACCGGCGGTTTCAATCCCGTGACCCAGCGCACGGCGAGCAACAGTATCGCCGAGAACCTGCGCAACGCGGTGGGCAGGCTCAATCGCCTCAACTACACCGTCTACACGATCGACGCCCGCGGCGCGGCCGACTTCGCCAGTGATCCGGCGGCTTCGCGCGCCCGGACGACGATCTCGCCGGAGACCCGAACTCTGATGTTCCAGGATGGACAGAGCGGATTGGGCGCCATCGCGCGCGGAACGGGCGGCCTGGCGTTTTCCGGCACCAACAACTTCGCCGGCGCTATCGCGGACGTGCACGCCGACACCGCCTACCGATATGTGCTCGGTTACGCGCCGCCGGAGCACGACCCCGATGACGTAGAGGCCGGCAAGTTCTTCCGCGTGCGCGTCGAGGTCGCTCAGCCGGGCGTTACGGTACGGGCACGCGAAGGCTACGTGGACCGCTGAGCGGGCGCAGGGCGCAGGCCCGCGAAGGCGACGCGCACCGTTGCGGGCACGTCGGGCGCGGGCGGGCGCGCGGAGGCTACGCGGCCCGTTGAGCGGTCGCCGCGAACCCGAATCAGCTCTTCGAAGAATTGGGGAGCCGCCCGAAGGCGGCTCCCCTGACCTCTCGACCATCCGCTCAGCCGTGCTGAGCGGGGTTCAATTCGTGAGGACTAGAAGTCCCACTTGACCCCGAAACGCGCGATGCGCGGCCCGAGGATCTCGTAGATTTCGCCCAGGCTGTTGCCGATCTGCACGCCCTGGTCGATCACAGTGTTCGAGTTGAACAGGTTGAACACGTCGAACATGACCTCGAGGTTGCCGAGCGGCAACTCGAAGATCTTGCTCGCCCGCAGGTCGAGCGTGCTGACGGTGTCCAGCCGGCTGGCGCCGGATTCCTCGACGCGTACGCTGACAAAGCCCTGATTGAGCTCCTCCGGCGTCTCGATGGTGCGCGCGAACGGCTCACCGGATTGGACGCGGAAAAAGGCGCCGAAGTTGACGCCGTACGGGAAGATGTAGTTGCCCGACACCTTGAACAGGTGTGGCCGGTCGTAGAACGGACGGCCGAAGGCAAACAGGTTGGCGTTGGGGTTGTCGCCCACGCCCGAGGCGGCGTCACCGGCGTCGGTGCGCCATCCGAGCGTCTTGCTCCAGGTGTAGGAGCCAAGCAACTGCCAGTTGTCGGTCCAGCGCTTGACGGCGCGAACGGTAAACGACTTGTAGTTGTTTTCGAACTTCCGGCCCTCGATGAACTCCGGGTTCTCGATGACCCAGCCCTCGACCGTGCCGACCCACTCCTCGGCAAGCTCGTAGGCCACGAAGCTGCCGCCGGGGACGCGGGGATCCTCGAAGCTGCGCAACGTGTACGCATCGAACGGGATCGTGTACAGCATGTCCTCGGCGAGGTCCTTGTCCTTGCGGTAGGTGAAGTTGGCACCCACGGCGAAGTTGCGCCCGACCTCCTGATCGACGCCGAACACCCACTCGTCGGTATACGGCTGGCGCAGGTTCGGATCTACCAGGTTGGCTTGCGACGAGTAGAGGCTGTAGGGGCTGGCTGCCTGCTCGCCCGGCTCCCACACGTCGTTGCCGTTCGCATCGCTCCAACGCCAGTAGCCGTAGATGTAGCCGTTGGGGTTGGTGTAGTTCGCGATCCAGTTGCCGGCCTGGTTGTAGTAACGGCTGAAGTTGGCCTTCAGCGCCGTCCGGCCGTCGGCGAACAGGTCGTAGATGATCCCCACCCGCGGCGCGATGTTGCCCCAGGTGACGATGTCGGGCACCGCCGCGTAGCTGCGGGCGCAGAAGTTCGGGTACTCATCGCCGACCACCGGGCACAACGGGGAGTCGGGGCTGCTCTGCTCGGGCAGATAGACATCCCAGTAGTCCCAGCGCAGGCCGAGGTTCAGCGTCACGTTGTTGTTGACCGTCCAGGTGTCCTGGAAGTAGATCCCGGCACTGTCCTCGTAGTACTTCGTCTCCTGCGGATGGTTCTCCATGCGCACGTTGTAGGGGTTGCCATTGCGGAACCCGGATCGTGTGCCGCCGAAGGAGTACTCGGTCGTGTTCGAACGGAAGGTGAACCAGCTCGCGCCGACCTTGAAGTCATGCGAGCCCCACCAGCCGTCCTGGTAGTAGGAGTACGTTCCCTGCGCCTGGTACCGGTCGCGCAGGTAGCTGTTGTAGCGGTAGTAGGACTGGTTGTAGCCCCGTTGCCAGGCATCGAATGCGTTTACCGGGATCCGGTCGAAGGTCGAACGGTACTCGTACATCGACGGATCGCCCCGGTTGTCCTCATCCGGCGCCAGCGGGAAGTCCATCAGCATCATGCCGAACGACACGTCGCTGAAGCCGCGGTCGCCCCAGATGGCGTTCCAGTGCGCTTGCGGAATGTGCTTGCCCGACTCCTGGTGCCAGAACGTACCGGCACCGAGCAGCGAATAGGACGATCCATTACGCCACGGGCGGTCCTTCACGCCGTAGTGGTGCGAGTACGACAGCTTGTGGTTGTCGGTAGCCTGGAAATCGAGCTTGCCGAGGATGTGCTTGAGAGCCGTCTTGTCGACGCCTCGGCTACCGTCGGCACGAGAGAAACCGATCGGATAGATCTCCGGCTGCTGCCGCTGATAGGTGCCGTAGAACCACAGCTTGTCGCGCACGATGCGCCCACCGAGCGACGTGGTGAAGTCGATGTAGCGTTTGAACTCGCTGCCTTCCTCGACCCCCTGCGCGCGGAGCGCGTCATCGATGTTGTTTGCCTGCAGGTTCGGGCCCTCGTAGTAGAACGCCTGCAGTCCGTGGAACTCGTTCGACCCCGAACGCGTCACAATGTTCAGGTACACACCCGGCGCAGCAACCTCGGCCTTGTGCGCCGATGTCGACACTTGCACTTCCTCGAACGCATCGTACGGGAAGTAGGTGGCGGCGCCCGTCGCCGCCATGTCGGTAATGTCGACGCCGTCGAAGTTGTAGGCGTTCTGCGAATCGCCGCCGCCGGAGGAGAAACGGCTCTGCTGGCCGCTCTTGTTACCGCCGACGTTGAAGCGATCCATCACGATCCCCGGAACTTCTTCCAGCACGACCCACACGTCGCGGGCGTTGGGGATGTTCTGCAGCAGCTCGTCGGTCATGTTGTGGCCGACGTTCGTGCTGCGCATGTCGATGACCGGGACCTCGCTGGTGACGGTGACGGTCTCCTCGACCGTCGCGAGCTCCAATTCGACGCGGACTGTTGAGGTCATGTTCAGCGTGACGCGGATCTCGCTGATCGCGACCGTGTTGAAGCCAGTCAGGCTCGAGGTAACCGTGTAAAAGCCCGGTGGGAGCGCGGCGGCTCGGAAGTTACCGTTCGGGCCTGTGTAAATGACGCGGGCCGCCATCAGCGGATCGCCGGAGACCGTCACTGTGACTCCGGGAAGCGGCTGGCCTTCGGGATCGACGACCTGGCCGTCGATGACCCCCGTCGGAATCTGAGCGTACGCGGTGGAGGCGCCGAACAGCACGAAAGCCAAGAGCGCCAACCCGCTAACCCTGAGCAACCTCATGTGGTTGCCTCCTCTGAAATCGCGGGGGCGCACTCTGGCTACGCTTGAGTGTAATGCAAGCTACATACCAAAACCAGATGTTCGGGTCGCCTTTCTTGGCGGACCCTTCGGGCGATCATAAAGCTCGAAGAGCAAACGGGTTTTGAATCGACCGTCAGGCAGGAGCAAGCCTGAGAGCAGAAGCCAGGAAAGGGTCAAGGCGACCTTTGGTTCGGTTCTTTGGATCCGTATCCAGATCCTTGTATCCGGTTTTCGGGCCCGACGCCGAATCGGGGGCCATCGACCGGCGCGGTCCGTCGCGCGAGGCGGCACCGAGTCGCACGACCTTCGGCTTCAGAGCCGCTCGGCGGCCTCCAGGAACCGATCGATCTCGTCCTCGGTGTTCATCACGTTGGGGGAGATGCGGGCGTGGTTGAGGCCGCCGCCGGCGAAGGCGCGAAACACGAATCCGTGCTCTTCGAACAGGCGTCGGAAAGCGTCGGAGGCGGTAATGCGGTCGATCTCGACGGCGAACAGCGAGGAGGCGAAATCCCAGGAGCGCGCCGACCGCCAGATCAATCGCTCCGACGCCGCGACGCGGTCGTAGAAGTACTGCCACAGCTCGCGACAGCGTTGCTCCTTGGCGGCAGCGCCGAGGCGGGCCTGAAAATCGATGGCGGCGCCCAGAGCCATCACGGCGGAAAGGCTGCGGGTGCCGTAGTCCTCGTACTTGCGCACGGTCTGGCGCTGCCGGCGGGACGACGTTCGCGACCACATCGACTCCACCAGCGGCTGCAGGTCGCGGCGGATGTAGAAGAAGCCGGTCTCCTTGGGGGACTGCACCCACTTGTGGGGGCTGGTCGCGTAAAAATCGACGCCCAGGTCCCGCATGCGGAAGTCG
>CBDUAS010000260.1:0-6068 GCA_965365185.1 uncultured bacterium
CCGCCGAGAACCGCGGCTGCAGGCGGCCCGTGTCGCGCGTTACCGGCTTGCCGGCACGGACGACCGCGCGCAGCGTCTCGGCGTCGGGTGCCGGCGCCACCTCTCCGGGCACGAACCGCAAGGTCCCTTCGCTGATCTCTTCCTCGGTGATCAAGCCCGCCTTCTTCACCGCCTTCTCGAACCGCGCCCACCAGCGCTCGTAGTACGACAGCTTCAGGTAAACGACGGGGTCCATGATCTCGAGCAGGTAGCGACGCGTGTCGATGGGCCCGAACGTCGCCGCCATCGCCACGGACAGGGCAAAGACGCGCCGCTCCCACGCGTGGTGGAATACCGGCTCTTCTTGCTCGTACTCGACGGGGCCGAAACATGTCATCCCGCCCATGTCGTGCACGCCGTTCATGATGCGCTCCCGGTGTCACAGCGGCGAAAAGGGGGCCGCCCACCACCCGCCGATGTCCCGGTGCGGGTCGACACGTCGCTCATTTGTCGTCCCCTCGTTCCAGCTCCGTCCGGTCCCAGTTGCCGAGCTCGGCCCCGGCGAGGTACGTACTCTCGGCGAAATCGCGGATCGCCTTGCCGGGGTCGGGCAGAGAGCGTACCCGATCGTACGGCAGCAGAAACTCGGAAAACTGCTGGTCGTACGCCGCGCCCTCCGGTCGTACCGCTGCCTCGGCATACCCGTCCGGCTGCGGTGACGCATAGGCATAGAAGACCGGGTCCGGGACCACCGCGCCGGTGTACCAGGTGCCCCCCGGCCAAAACCCGCAGCTCGTCAGCTCGTGCGAGTAGCCCTCACGGGTAACGGGATCGAGGCCCTCGCGCTCGGGGGCGCGCCGTCCGGAGAACCGGCTGACGGCGAGATCGAAGCTGCCCCAGAAGAAGTGCACGGGGCTCGATTTACCGATGAATCCGCCGCGAAACTCGCTCAACGCGGTGTGCACGCCGATGAGGATGCGATGGAGACGCTCGACGTACTCGGAATCGTAGCTGGCGTGCTGGTGGTCCTCCGGAAAGGGAATGGCATCGACGGGGATCTCGACCGGTTGCGTCCAGATCTCGACATCGATGCCCAGCTCCGTGAGCCGAGCCATCACCTCGCGGTAGAAATCCGCCACCGACCGCGGCTCCAGGGCCACCGCCGCCGCGTCGCCGTCGCTGACGCGCACGGCCAACTCGTGCGCGAGGAAATCGAACTCCATCTCGAACAGGCGGCCCTGATACGGGATCGCCGAGGTGGTCAGTCCGCGCGGTGTGACGTACAGCGGCACGTGCCACCAGTGGTTCACGGGCGGCGTCAGCTCCGTGCGAATCTTGCCGACGATCTGGGTCCAGCGATGCAGGGTGGCGTAGGTGTCTTTCCAGGCGTCGAGCGGCAGCTCCGGCCATGCCTCGTTGGTGGGTGTATTCACTCTGGCTCCTTCGTCTCGGCGCGCGGGTCAGAAGACCGGCCACTCACGATCGTCACCGGTCGTTGCGTCCTCGGTGGCCGAAGGTCTGATCATCGCCTCGGCTTCGATCTCGACAAGATACCCCGGGCCGACAAGTCCCGCCCGAACCAGCGTGTTGGCCGGCTTGATGTGAGCGAATCGCTCGCCGTGGACGCGAGAGATCGCTTCCGCATGGTCGTCGTCGCCAATGTAAATACGCGTGCGCACGACGTCCTCGAGCGTGGCGCCGAGCGATTGCAGCGCCCCCTCGATCTTGTCGATGGCGAAACAGGTTTGCGACGCCGGATCCGCGCCGCCGATGAGGCGATCGACGTGCGTGGCCGTCGTCCCCGAGACCAGCACGCGGTCACCGTGCCGAAAGGCACGGCTGAAGCCGGCGAGATCCTCCCAGACGGTGCCGCTCGCCACGCGCTGGTGACCGTCCTTGCCGACGGTCACCGGGTAGGGAGGCGGCAGCGCGTCGATGTGGTGCGAAAGATCACCCGACGCGGTCAGGAATGGCGGCCGCCGGTACTCGTCGCCGCAGTCCCCCGGAATCGAGCGCAGCTCGGCCGCGGCGGCGGCGATCTCGGCGCGATCGTCGTCGTCGAGCTCGAAGCCGAACAGCGCCAGGTTGTCGTCGCGATGCTCGCTGATGCCCAACCGCGCTCCGATGATGACCGCTCCGACGGCCGGCTGGTCGAGGATGTAGCGACAAGCGACGTTGGCCATCGAAACACCGCGGCGCTCCGCCACCCGGTGCACGACGCGCAGGAGCTCTTGTAACGCCTCCCAGCCGCCGGCCTCGCGGATGAAGCGCCCGTACTTCATCTCCGACCAGGTCTCGAGCCGGTCCCCGTCGGGATCCGGCTGCCCCAACCACCGCTCCGTCAGGAAGCCGCCGGCCACCGTGCCGAACGCCAGGATCGTGATGCGGCGCTCGCGGCAGAAATCGGTCATGCCGTTCTCCGCCGCACGTCGATCCAGCAGCGAGAAGCACACCTGGTTGGAGGCGATCTCGATGCCGCTGTTGACGATCATGCGCAGGTGGGCAGTATCGGTGTTGGTCATCCCCAGGTAACGAATCAGCCCCTCTTCCTTGAGCTCCTGGAGATGAAACAGCGTGTCGAGGTAACTGGGATCGGCGTAGTTCCAGGCGTGGAACTGCAATAGGTCGATACGGTCGGTGCGCAGTCTGGTCAGCGATCGCTCGACCGCTTGCCGCACCTCTGCCCGGGTTGCGGGGCCGGGTTTCGGCACCCACTTCGTGACCAGCTCCGCGGCGCTGGCGCCGTACTGCTGGAGATGCAGGCCGGCGATCTTTTCGGCAGAGCCGTAGTGGTCTGCCATGTCGAACGTGGTGAAGCCCGCCTCCACGTAGGGCCGCATCTCGGCCGCAGCGGCGGCGAGGTCCAGCTCTTTGCCGTCACGCTCCATGTCGGCGATCTGCCAGAGCCCGGTGATCACCCGCGAGATACTCAGGTCCGGCCCCAGATCCCAACGCTCGACGACCGCGCCGCATTCATTGCTCATGCGGGCGATCGCCCTCCATCTCGGCACCTCGTCGTCATGCGGGAACCTCGTTTCTCTGCAGATCTCTTTTCATCCCGGCACATGGTCGTCATTCCGGCCCCTGGGCGGATTCGCTTTTCACTCCGGCGGCAAGCTGCCGAAGCGAGCGGCGAGGTTGACCCCCGCCGATCGCAGCTTGCGCCGCTCCCGCGCATAGATGACGGAGGCCAGCGTCATCACCGCTATCCAAACAGGCGTCGAGTGGAAATACCACGCCGGCTGCGGCGTGGTGAGGTCCTTGGCAACGTGCACGATCAGAAACATCCCCAACAGAAGTACCCCGGCGATCGCGATCGAAACCTGGGCGGCGCGCTTCGGCACCACCCGCACCTCACCAGCCAGGGCCGGATTCCGATGCGGCAGCGTCAGCACCGACACGCACATGAGCAGGAAATTGACCAGCATGGAAGTCACCAGGATATCCACCCCGAGAAAGAAATCTCCGGCCAGATGGCTGCCGAGAATGCCCACCGACGCCATCAGGCCGCTCATCACGATGGCCACGCCCGGGGTGTGGCGCACCGGGTGCACGCGGGTCACGGCGCGCGGAAAGATGCCGTCCTCGGCCCATGCGAACATCAAACGCGAGACCGCCAGCAGCATCGCCGGCAGGTCGTTGGTCAGGGCAACGGCCGCCCCGGCGACGATGGCGACGGTCCACACGGGCGGCAACAGGTATCCCAGCAGACCGGGGGCGGTGATGTCCCTGATCGAGGCCTCTTGCGCCACGAACTGCCACGGCACGGCATGGTAGACGGCCGCCGTGAACAGAAAGTAGAACGATCCGACCGTCACCACGGCGATGCCGATCGCCAGCGGTAGCGAGCGATTCGGATTGCGCGCCTCGCCGCCCGCCTGGGCGATCGAATCGAAGCCGATGAAGCTGGAAAACAGCAGCGCTGCGGCGGCAAGGAAGGTGCCCAGACGAAACGGTACCGGGCCGGGCTCGGGTATCGCCTGCCCCTCCGAAGCCAGCACTGCCTCGGCGAAGTCCGACTGATCGAACGCGAATCCGGCCACGATGACGACGGCGCCGAGCGCGAACATCAGGAACATCATCGGCACCAGCGTGCGCTCGTAGAGCTTCAAACCGCGCAGGTTGACGCCGACGAAGGTCCACAAGAACGCCAATGCCAGCGCCAGGCGCACGACGCCCGTATCCAGGTAACCCGCGACCGCCGGGGAGCCCATGGCGGCGGCGATGTCGCGCAGGAACGGTATGAGCACGTAGGAGACCACGCCGATGGCGATCGACAGACCGAACCACTGTGAGAAGCTGGCAACGAACCCCAGGTACGGGCTCAGGGCCCGGCTGGCGTAGACGTAGCTGCCGCCGGCCCGCGGCATGGCGGAGCCCAGGATGGCGTAGGCCAGCGCCGCGAGCACGGCCGGGGTGGCGGCAAACAGATACGCCGGAAGCACGTACGGGCCGATGCCGGGCACGTTGCGCTGGATCATGAACGGCACCACGTTGATTGCCGCCCCCAACATGGAACAGATCCCGGTGGCGGCCAGCGCGGTCAAGCCCATCTGACGTGAAAGGCCGGTCGCCGACCCGCTCACGGATCCATGCCCGCCGGCACGGTCCCGAAGCCCGCGGCGAAGCCTCCCGAGCCGGCCACGGGAATTGGCGGCCGGAATCCGAGCGTCGCGGTGACCGGAAAATGATCCGACGGATAGCGCCCCGACGGCGCCGAACGGACGATTTCGGCGGCCACGACGCGCCAATCGGCCGACGCCAGCACTGCGTCGATCTTGTCGCCGTCCGTGGCGCCTTCGAAACCGTTGAAGGTGCCGACACCGGTGGCATCCGGGTGCGCCACCCGGAAGGTGTCGGACAACGAGACGGCGTCGTCGTCGAGCAGGAATTGGAACGCGGGGTTCGACTCGCCGGCGTTGAAATCGCCGGTGACGATCACCGGCCCCCCTCCGGGCACGCGCTCGGCGATCCTGCGGAGCAAGAGCTCGGCGCTCCGCTCGCGCGACGGCTGTGACCGGTGGTCCCAGTGCACGTTGTAGACGTGAAAGGAGCGCCCGGTGTTGTGGTCCTGCAGGTGCGCCCAGGTGCAGATGCGGGGAATGTCGTTGCCCCAGCTCGTCGATCCGGGCTGTTCGGGCGTATCGGAAAACCAGAACGTGCCGCGCGCCAGCACCTCGATGCGCACCGCGTCGATCAGAATGGCCGCATACTCGCCGGCTTCGTCCCCGTCAGCGCGCCCGACGCCGACCTCGACGTAACGTGGCATCGCCGCGGCAAGCTCATCGAGCTGGAAGCGCAGCGCCTCCTGCAACCCGAGCACATGCGGGCCGAACCCCTCGATGACCTCGATGACCGCGTCGCGTCGCAGCTCCCAGACGTTGTCGCCGTCGCGCGCCGTGCCGTAGCGGATGTTGAACGACATGACGCGGATCGTTTCATCGACCTGAGGCCGTGCCCCCCCGACTCCTCCCACCGTGATCGACAGCAGCGCCAAGCCGACAGCCAGCCATCTGCATCGAAAGACCACCGGGCCCTCTCCTCCCTCAGGTTGCCGTCAGTACGAACCGCACTGCAGCCGCCGCCTCTACGTTCACCCAGAGCAGCAGGTCACTCGATTCCAGCCCGTGTCGGTGGCCGATCCGATACTCATCACCGCGACGAGCCTCCCGGCCGTCGATGGTGAGCACGGCATCACGTCCACCCCAATCCTCGATCACGAAGGCGGGATGAAAGATGGGCGACTCCCCACTGCCCCGTAGCTCTATCTGCAGGCGCTGCCGCCGGTCGGCGGTCGGATCGCCGACGGTCTGACTGCCCGGCGCGGCACGCACCATGTAGGCGCGCTCGGGCCGCGAGTATCCCCCCGTCGTGTAACCGGTGCTCACCCGGACCTCGGCAGCTCGTGCCCACGAGCGCGCCACGCCGACAAGCTCGCTCATCGGCATCTCGGTCATGCCGTACAGCCCGGTCCAGTACGTCGTGCCGTCATCACGCTGGTGCAGCGGCGGCGAGGAGATGGGAAAGCCGAGGAAACTCGTGGCTCGGTCCGAGGACTGCGCGCTGCGGCCGTCCCACAAGATCTGGCC